>NZ_CP117030.1:1200000-1500000 GCF_028551255.1 Vibrio tubiashii
TCCACCTCTCCAACACGAATGCGCTTCCAACCATCTTCACCAAAAGGTTCCGTGCCAGACACTACAAGGTTAGTACGAAACTGATCCATAGTGTGAGCTTCTGGGCTGCGACGGTTTAGCTCTGATAATGATGCTTCGCTGATCACGAGCACTGGATAACCATCGGCAAAACTGACGTTGTGGCCGAGCTTTTCTCGTACGCGGTTAGATTGCTCGCCGCTAAACAATAACTCAACACGTTGACCCAGTGCCTGACTAAACCAATCATCAGCTTCATCCGTTGTGGTATAAGCGACAAAGTGATCTTTCCACACTTGGGCTGGCGCTTCTTGCATCTTAAAATCAGCATATCTAACCCTTAGCGGCGACTGGCCTTGTGCGGTAAATATCACCCCATCAGGTAACAAGCTTGAACGCACTTTGACCATCTGTGGATATTTTCGAGCGGTTACCATTGAGCCGTCGGAAAGAGCTAGCATAAATCGACGGTCAAACATTAAACCTTGCTTTTCCACCCAAGCCGTAGAGAGAGATAGACCACCCACAGACTTGACCGGATAGACATTGATTTGAGAAAGAGTTGGAGCTGACATTGCTTATCCTAAGCTGGAATTATTGTGCAGGCATTATACTCTTTTCGCTTGCGGTAGCTAACGCTTTGCAAAGACATTTGACGTGCAAATCTTGGACAAATAAGGCTTTCATCAAAAAAAGAGGATGAAATACATATCGGTTTGCTCTATCATCCTGTCGCCTAAGCGTAAGCGTTTGCCTTCACAGTTTTCGCACCGTTTAGGCTCCAATCAGACAAACTTCTTATTATGGTGGGAGCAATAATGACAACACTTACGATCACACGTCCTGACGACTGGCATGTTCATCTACGCGATGGTGAAGTTCTAAAGGATACTGTGCGAGACATTAGCCGCTACAATGGTCGCGCGCTAATCATGCCGAATACCATCCCACCTGTTACCAATACCGAAATGGCACTGGCTTACCGCGAACGCATTATGGCTGAGAAGCCAAGCGAGCAGTTTGAACCTCTAATGGCGCTTTACCTAACGGATAACACGACTCCAGATGAGATCCGTAAAGCAAAAGAGTCTGGTGCTGTAGTAGCCGCTAAGCTTTATCCTGCAGGCGCAACTACCAACTCTGACTCCGGTGTCACCAACGCGAAGAATATCTATCACGTTCTTGAAGCAATGCAAGAAGTAGGAATGTTACTGCTGGTTCACGGTGAGGTGACTCATCACGATGTCGATATTTTTGACCGTGAAAAAGAGTTTTTAGATACCGTTCTTGCGCCAATCGTTAACGACTTCCCAAATCTAAAGATTGTTCTAGAGCATATTACTACTGCTGATGCAGCGAGCTTTGTTAAAAACGCCAACGACAATGTTGCTGCGACGATTACTGCTCACCACTTACTTTACAACCGCAATCACATGTTGGTTGGCGGCATCAAGCCTCATTTCTACTGTCTGCCAATTCTTAAGCGCAACACCCACCAGCAAGCTCTGATTGAAGCGGCGACGAGCGGCAGTAAGAAATTTTTCCTAGGTACAGACTCAGCGCCACACGCTAAAGGTATGAAAGAAGCCGCTTGTGGCTGTGCAGGTTCTTACACAGCGCACGCTGCATTAGAGCTTTACACTGAAGTGTTTGAGCTAGAGGGCAAATTAGAAAATCTTGAAGCATTTGCAAGCCACAACGGTCCGGATTTTTACGGTGTACCTCGTAACCAAGATACCGTAACACTGACCAAAGAAGCTTGGCCTGTTGCAGAAACGATGCCGTTTGGCGGTGATGTCGTTGTGCCTATTCGCGCAGGTGAAGAGATTAAGTGGACAGTTAAGTAAACACTTCCTCTAATCCTATCGACTAACCCCAGTGGCTAGATAGTAGTTACTGGGGTTTTTATTTAGCATTTTATCAATATAACCTAAACTCAATGTAGCATTCATTTTGAGGTCACTATGCTGATTGAGTTAGATATTCCCACGCTGTCCGTCGTCTGCGTCATATTGTCGTTGACCTACTGTGTTGGCCTCGCCTTGATTCAAACTCTTCAGCCTCGAATTCGCGGAATCAACTTAATTTCATTAGCACTGATGCTGCTTGGCATTGGTTTTATGCTGATGAGCTTTGGTAACACGGTCTCGTTATGGGTTTCCAAGATTTTGGCTAACTCCATACTATCAATAAGCTTTATTCTTATTTTGCACGGTGTCTGCCTTCTAAGAGGTTACGCTGCCTCACTAGCCAACTACGGCTACTACTCTCTCCCCGTGGTGATTACTCTACTCACCTATTGCACCTACTTTTCATCTTCTACGGACGCCCGCATCGCCATAATGGCCGGATATACTTCCGCGCTTAGCTTTCTGACAATATATGCAAACCAACATGGTACCAAAGAGGATATAGCCCCTTCTAAACGTTTGCTCTCTTTGGGGATGCTTGTTTACGCCGCCTATGGCTTGTTCCGCCTTGGTATGCTTCCTTTTGAAGACAAAATCGATGACTTCATGGTTGCGAATTGGGTTCAGCAACTCGCATTTCTCTCTATCATAGCGATGATCATTTTTATTGGTTTTGCGATTACTTGGATGCTGACAGGGAGATTGGTAGCCACTATTTACGACTCATCACTCAAGGATGAGCTAACACGACTCTATAACCGCAGGGCGCTTGAAGAGTTTGCACCCAAGGAAGTGGCACGGGCACAACGCTTTGAACACTCGCTTTCTGTCTTACTGATTGATATAGATAAATTCAAACAAATCAATGATGTGTATGGTCACCAAGCGGGAGACCATGTTCTAAGAACAATAGGCAGAATACTTAGAATAGAAACACGAAAGAATGACTTTTCATTTCGCTATGGTGGAGAGGAGTTTTTGGTATTACTTCCAGAAACCAACAAAAACCAAGCCAAAGTTGTCGCTGAAAAGCTTCGAAACGTTATTGAACGTACGACGATGTTACCCAGTAACCGCGAGTTCTGTACAGCTAGCTTTGGTGTCAGTGAGTTATTAGCCAACGAGCATTGGGAACGGTTAATAGAACGCGCCGATAGAGCGCTGTACGATGCCAAAAATCAAGGAAGGAATAGAGTTGTTATTGGCACTTAGTACAGTTGTTAAGTGCCAAGAAATCTGAAATAGTCAATAATTGCAAACGTGTCTACTATTTCCAGTGAGTTAGGTCTCCCACATACTCTCGATATTCAACAATTTTTCCGTCTGTGAATCTAAAACCGATCATATGGCTACCTACATATTCTTTACCGTAGAAATACCCTGTAGCTTCATCGGCAAAATAGTACCAATCATCGAGACCAAACCTTAAATTGCGTTCGCTTTGATGGATTCGATTTTCTGTTTCAATATGATGGTCTATCCAGAGGTTGATGTTCTTGTAACCCTCTTCACCGGAAGAACGACCTTTAAATGGACCATCTGGAAATTGAAAAACGAGATCATTTTGGTTCAGCATACTCCTAAAATCGCTCCAATCCCCTGTAGCCCAACCTGCAAAAAAGGCTGCTTCAGCGGCGGTTCCAAGTTCGCATATCTGCTGATTATTACAAACAGGTTCACTACTCGCATAAGTGCTAACTGAAAATAGTGACAAAATGGTAGCCAAAACATATCCGCGCTTGTAAGTCATTACTCTCCCCTTTTATCTATAGGTATTACGCTTCAATAAACAATATTGATTAAGCGTAAAAAGCTATCAAGACAATAAAAGACAACTTACTTTTATCTGAATTAACAACAATAAAGTTATCTACTCATTCGAGCTAAACAGGCAAGAAAGTACCAAAGATAGAGCAGTATTTTTCAATTAAGCCTAGCGATTAACCCTTAATCTATACCTCAAACACCTACCTCATCCATCTAGCCAAAGAGGGAACTACAAATGAGATACAACATACTGACACTACTCTTGGTAGCTGGCTCTGCAACGGCACAACCATTGCCTACGGCAATTGACTGATATCAGAACAGCACTCAATCAAAAGACATTGATGCTTATATGACGTGTTTTGCAGAGGGCGCAGTGATGATAGACGTATCGCGTAATTTCTTAGGCAAAGATGTAATTCGACGCTGGGCCCTCAATGAGGTAATTCCTTATGGGCAAAGCTTTGCACACAGAACGATACTCGAACAAAAACCTAGCTACGCTAAAACGGAAGTGAAGTGGAGTTCTTGGGTCGCTCATTACCACTACTGGTGGAACGATGAAGGAAAAATCACCCAAATGTCTCTTCAATACGCTGATTAATTCGAGGCCAACATGACCACTAGAGAACTTCAAGATTTCGCTGTAATGTTCTTTGCTGCTGTAGATGCTCAAAATGCAACAGCACTTAAGCAGTATTTCAGCGAAGAGATTACACTCCAGATGGCAAACTTGCCTATAACAGAGGGGGGCGAATCAGTAATCGCTGCATTCAAAGCAGCGGATGAGCGATTCTCGTCGATCAAACACAGTATTGAAGGGATTTGGATAGGCGATTGGGAACAGGGACCGGTCGTTAGCGTAGAAGCCATTGCGCAATATGAGTTTCCCGATGGGCGAACCTTGGAGCTTCCCGTCACAAGTACATTACGCTTAACCCAAAACAAAAAAGTCGCTAATTACAAAATTTTCATGGATCCATTGCCTGCTTTTAGCTAGCAAATTTGCCAACGTGTCGAAGCTGAGTTCGACTTTAGCACCAGCTGCCTGTGTATTTTAGGCAGCTTTTTTTACTTCAGAGAATTGGACAACCACTTGGAATGAATACATAAAGAAACCAATAGCTACAACGAGTAGCGCAATGTTTTGTCTTGAGGCTGATAGAGGCAATCGAAGAACAAAGGGTCACTGAGTGAGGTTTCTTTTCTTACACCTCTGCCAAATGACCCATTGTTAGCATGTTTATGTAGACAGCTCTTTCCTTACTAGTTCCGCTCCAGCACTTAAGGCGTTCAATTTTCCGCGAGCAACTTCACGAGACAATGGCGCCATACCGCAGTTAGTACACGGATAAAGCTTATCGGCATCAACATACTTTAGAGCTTCACGTAATGTCTCTGCGACTTCTTCAGCCGTTTCAATGCTATCTGTCGCAACATCAATCGCCCCAACCATCACTTTTTTGCCGCGAATAAGCTCTAGCAGCTCAATCGGCACACGAGAGTTATGACACTCTAACGAAATGATATCAATGTTAGACTTCTGCAGCTTTGGAAACACTTCTTCATATTGTCGCCATTCGGTGCCCAGCGTCTTCTTCCAATCTGTATTTGCTTTGATGCCGTAGCCGTAACAGATGTGAACCGCCGTTTCACATTTTAGTCCTTCAACGGCTCTTTCTAGACACGCGATGCCCCAATCATTCACATCATCAAAGAAGACATTAAATGCTGGCTCATCAAATTGGATAATATCGACACCAGCAGCCTCTAACTCTTTCGCTTCTTGATTGAGTATTTTGGCAAATTCCCACGCGAGCTTTTCACGGCTCTTGTAATGGTCATCATAAAGCGTATCGATCATCGTCATTGGACCTGGTAACGCCCACTTGATCGGCTTATCTGTTTGCTGACGTAAAAACTTAGCATCTTCAACAAACACAGGCTTTTGACGACTCACAGGCCCTACGACTGTTGGAACGCTTGCATCGTAGCGATCACGAATCTTTACCGTTTGGCGATTTTCAAAGTCAACGCCACTTAGATGCTCGATAAATGTCGTAACGAAGTGTTGGCGAGTTTGTTCACCATCGCTGACAATATCAACGCCCGCATGTTGCTGTTCTTGCAAAGACAAACGAAGCGCATCTTGTTTGCCATCTGTTAATTCTGCACCTTGCAGTTTCCAAGGTGACCAAAGCGTTTCTGGCTGAGCTAACCAAGAAGGTTTTGGCAGGCTTCCTGCCGTAGAAGTCGGTAATAGTGTTTTCATGCTTTTATTTCTTCTCATTATTAAGCGTAGTTAGCAGACCATTGCTCTAGCACAGTTTGATACGGCTTGATGAAGTGCTCTTGAGCAAACTTCCCTTGCTCTATTGCCAGTCGACTACGTTCTTCTCGGTCATACACAATTTGCGTTAGAGAGTGATCGCTGTTCTTCAAGCTTGGTTGGTAAGATTTACCCGCAACCGCGTTCGCGTTGTAGATCTCTGGACGATAGATCTTTTGGAACGTTTCCATTGTGCTGATCGTGCTGATCAATTCTAAATTGGTGTAATCGTTGAGCAGATCACCAAAGAAGTAGAACGCAAAAGGAGCAACACTGTTTGGTGGCATGAAGTAACGGACTTGTAGACCCATTTTCTGGAAATACTGTTCTGTCAGTGAAGACTCATTTGGCTCATATTCATAACCTAGCACTGGGTGCTGATTTTCCGTGCGATGATAAGTCTTGTTATCCGACACGCTTAAACAGATAACTGGGCGCTTTTTGAAGTTCTGCTTGTAGGTTGATGAATTAACAAAATGCTTGAATAGTTTGCCATGCAGATCACCAAAACCTTCTGGGATGGTGAATTGAGGCTTATCTTTGTTGTGATCAAGGAGCAAAACGCTAAAGTCGTAATCACGAACATAAGAAGAAAAGTTGTTACCGACAATGCCTTCAATACGCTCATTCGTTTTATGATCGACAATGTAGGTCTTTAAAACTTCAATCGAAGGAAAGCTTTCAGCGCCAGCTTCTATATCCATATCTACCGAAACGATTTCAAGCTCAACAGAGTAGCGGTCGCCATTAGGGTTATCCCAATGCGCGAGGGCATTGAAATTATTATCAATCATATTAAGCGCATTACGCAGGTTCTGTTGACGACTCTCACCTCTCGCTAAATTAGCGAAGTTAGTCGTAATACGTGTGCTGTCTGACGGGCTGTAGTTCTCATCAAGACTGAGGCTCTTAATGCTAAATGTGAATTCTTTGCTCATAACGTTCTGTATCCTATTTCCTTAGATGAAAGCTGATTTAGTTCCTACTCTTTCCATTTTATTTTTTGATTTTTCTAGACAGCGGCTAATAAGCTCTACAACAGCCCTGAGATCAAAAGGCTTAATTCTGTCTAGATATAAGAGTAGGTTTCTTTATAACGTTGATTCACATTCTAAGAACAATGGTATTACTTCAAATACATCATGAGAAAAATTCATACAAGGAGAAATAGAGCCAGTTTTTATAACTTACACACTTGAAGTTCTTGCTTTAGTTCCTCTATAACCATTTTGCCAATTCTTGATAACTCACGATTGGGATAGACGGCATAAATCGACTCATCAACCGGAAACTGTAGCTCTGGTAATAGCTGAATCAACTCACCTTTTCTCAATTTCTCCGCAACCATAAAGTTTGTTGGAACAAAGAAACGCTTGCCGCTTTCAACACAGATGTTCAGCTGCTCTGCATCGTTGATACAAATATTTGCGTTTATGTCAAAGGTGTGCATTTTTCCTTCTTCATCAAGGTAATTAAAGGCTTTGTTGGTGTGCCCTTTACGACCATAAACGATAGCAGGCAGATCCTTCAGCTCATCTAGGGACTTGGGCTGCCCATATTGGGCAACAAACTCAGGACTTGCAGCGAGCAACATATGCACATCGAGTAACTTTTGGCCAATCAGGTCAATGTTTTTCGGTTTCCAAACACGAATCGCCATATCAAAACGATCTTTAATAATGTCGACGTGATGGTCATCCAGCTCCAGCTCAATATTGATGCCCGGGTATTGATCACATAGACGCTCTACTATAGGAAAAACAAACTTTCTCCCTATATAAACTGCACTGGTAATTCGTAAAGTGCCACTGAGTTCATTGGATTGCTCTTGAGCTATGTTCGACACGTTCTTAACCATTTCGTTAATTTGCCTTGCACTCTCGTAGGCTTGCCTGCCAGCGTCTGTTAACCCGAGCGCCCGTGTTGACCGATTGAGTAATGTCACCCCTAGATCCGACTCTAACTTTTTTATCTGCCTCGTGATGTAGGACACATTGGTCTCTCTCACATCGGCGGCCCCCGTAAAGCTACCCTGATCAACAACATCAGCAAATACTTGAAGCAATTTAGGATCAAGCCTCTTCATAGAATCTTCCTATTATTTCCAAAAGTGACAAATTCATTTTGCTATTTATTGTATTTTTATGAAACAAAAAGTTACTTAAAATCTTCTACATCGACAAGAATGATGCAGGAGAGACCTATGATTATTGTAACCGTAGCAGGAAAAGTGAAACCTGAATTTAAACAAACCTTTTTAGACCACATGACTGAGCTTGCAGACACTGTTCGCGCCGAAAAAGGTTGTATTAAATATCAGCAGAACATAACCGCCGAAGATGACTCGATACTGTTTCTATATGAAGAATGGGAAACGCTTGAAGCGCTTCAAACGCATTTACAAACACCCCATATGGCAGAACACTTCGAACAAGCGCGCCCATGGTTTGACTGGGTTGATATGAAAACCTTCGAAGCTTCTGAGTTCGCGTTAGAAGGTTAATCCCCAACATTGAGCCATGGCATATTTAACAGCCACCGCTTACTTGCTGTTTACAAAGCCTTTTCAACCTATATCCACTTAGATGAGCTAGCTATCCTAGCTCTTTTAGTGTTTTTCCCCGCCCAAAGGGTCCATCAATATTTGCCTTTCTGCCGATAATCGACAAAAGCAGCCTTAGGAACTTTACAATGAATACTGCGTCCGTCCAAAACACCTCTAAACAACCAAGCGTAGGAATTACGCTTTTGGCTGGTTTGCCTCTTTTTACTCTACTTCCATTGGGATTGGATTTTTTCCTTCCAGCCATGTATCAAATTGGAGAGTATTTCAACAACGCATCTATCCCCCCCTTAGCCATAAGTGTCTACATGCTTTTCTGGGGAATTGGGCAACTCGTCTGGGGCGGGATTGCTGACGTAATAGGCAAAAAGAAGATTGCCATCATTGGATTAGTTGTCTATACCATGGCTTCATTGATGATCGCTATTGTTGATTCAGAGAGTGCCTTTGCATTTTTGTTCTACCGAGCTTTACAAAGTTTTGGCGGCAGCGCTTGTTTCACCGCAATCTTCGCTTTAATTAGAACGCGGTTTGATGGTGAGGAGCTCAATAAATCATACAGTTACCTCAATGGTATTCTTGCATTTATACCGGTTAGCGCCCCACTACTTGGTGCCTACATCCTTGAGAACAATCCATGGCTTTACCTATTTACTCTAATGGCCATACTAGGTTTGGTCAGTCTCATTTGGATTGCATTTAGCCTACCTGCCGATGGTAAGAAACTGGGCAGCCAACAAAACAAGGAAAGCAGTAATTCGGCTATCAAAGGGTACTGGGAAGTGCTCAAAAATGTTCGTTTTCGATCTTACCTATTTTTCGCTGCAACAGGCCAGATGTTGTTTATTTATTACTTAACAGTGGCGCCAACTTATCTGATAGGCAAGCTCGGCACCTCACAAGTTGAGTTTGGTCAGATGTTTATGATCATCGCAGTTGTTTTCATGGTAATCAGTTTTGCCGCTCCGAAGCTTAGTAGCTATCTCACCATTCGAACTATAATCGGGTTGGCACTTTCACTGATTATTGTAGGAGGGTGCACAATGTACGCGATGAGCGGTACCAACACATGGTACGCCTTTATTGGTCCAATGACTCCTATTGCAGTAGGTTGTACCATTTTACTTAGTTGTTGCCCAGCCAATGCTCTGGCAGATTTTAAACACATCTCTGGTATCGCTAGTGGGCTTTATACCTCGATTACCTTTGGTGTGGGGTCTTTGATATCATCAGTCTTTGTTAATGTCATTGATAGCGCAGACCTTGCACGTGTCTCACTGGTTTACGTCGTTTGTGCGATGCTAGCTCTGCTTTTACTTTTGACCAACACAACAGTGAATAGTGATTCGCAATAGGTTCAATCAGTAAACCCTTTGACTTTCTGCGGAGGGTTTACTCAAGAAACACGTTATTCTTTAATCACAATCAATGATTAGCAATTCAACATCATACTGCTCTTTCAAGAGAAAGAGCTTCAGTTTAACACCTTCAACAACAAGGTGGCATGGGATATAGGTTGCGCGATCAAACACGCCGCAGAGCAACAATCTGTCACAGTTGCAATAGAGATCTTTTGCTTTGGTCAGGTGCTATTTAGTTATGCCATGCAAGTTACAAGCACATATCGACGCCACTGAATACTGTGCCCATGGAGGTTCATTCCCTGTTCGCATCAAACACTGTGGCGTAGTCGGAGCAATTACCGTTGCTGGTCTTCCCCAACTCGATGACCATAACCTAGTGGTTAGTGTATTGAGAAAATACCTAATTGAGCACTAACCCATACTTCCCTTGACGTGTTGTAAGGTATCCACATCAACTAACTGCCTAAGCTGTGTAGTTAAATCATCATAGCCTGTGTGTTTTTGGCCGTAGGTTAGGTTAAACGCGTAATCGAAGTCACTAGGGTTTTGTCCTTGGTTATGCTGAAGCATGGTTTCAATCTTATCTAACGCTTTAACTAGTCTAGCCTCATCTGTGCTCATTTGGTCATACTCGGTCCATAAAGTGAGTAGTTCCTCTCGTTGGGCAGCTTTAAGAGGGGCGATCAAGATCAGTAGATCTTGTTTCTCTAACTCACTTTTGTTGCTGACACGATGTTGCAACGGCGCTGGAATATCACCACTGACGGCTTCGGCAAGATCATGAATGATGCACAGCTTGAGTATTTTTAAGCTATCCAATTGCGGGTATTCGTCAGTCAGCAACATCGCCAGTAAGGAAAGGCGCCAAGTATGTTCAGCGGTACTCTCTTGGCGACCGCTTTCTGTCCAAGCGGTTCTCAGCGTCGATTTTAACTTCTCCGCTTGTTGGAGAAAATGAATAATACTCTGTAACTTATTGATCATAAATGTGATTCTGTAGATTTTAATTTCTTAGAACGCGCTTCATTCAAACTCGGTCGGGCTGACATCGGCAAGCTTCTCAATATTATGTACTTGCACCGATTTGTTCTTGTAATCGATCAGTTTCTGCTCTGCAAGTGACTTAAGCGAACGATTGAGTTGGCGAACTGAAACGCCAAGCATAGCGGCGATAGACTCTCTTTTTTCGAGTCGAATAGTGAGCCCCTCGGACTCTGCTCGATACGCCAAATATTTCCTGACTTTAAACACCGCCTTAAACGCGGCATTGGAGTGTAGCTGCGATGAATTGTACAACTTATTGCTTAATTGTCGGCAGATGAATCTCAGGAAAGCGGGATCGCAAAGACCAAACTGCTCGACTTTGCTGATCGGGATCTCAAGTATATAAGTATCGGACAAAGCCTTCACCGTACTAACGGTCTGCGCTACTTGATGATGAAACAACTCGAGGTCTCCAATCACGCTGAACGCCTTCTCGATGGAGAAAACCGCTCGGTTACCATCCCTCTCATAATGTTCGACTTGAAGTTTACCCTCGACTACCAGATGCAGTTTGGTCAATCGACTGCCTTGAGCAATAAGGTACTCACCTGGCGTGAGTTTGGTTAACCTCATAGAGTCGATAAGTTGAGGTGAAAAATGACGATCTAATGAATAAGAGCTGACAAAGGCAGCAATCAGTTTTTTATTAGCTAGCTTCTCCATCGCGATCGTCTTCCTTCCTGTCTGTGTTGAGGTTTAGTTTATTTAGAAGCCCCAAGCATACGCTCGGCAACCAAATGACCTTCTGGCATGTTTGCCGCCCTTTTCGTTCAACTGCCAATGATGCGTATGCCGTGGCGTAATGAACTGCGTCAGCCAGAGACACACCTTTAGCAACCTGACTGGCGAGAGCGCCATTAAAGGCATCGCCTGCTCCCGTCGTGTCTATGGGAGTAGCTTTGAAGCTCTCAACAAAATGATACTCTTGCCCATCATAAGCCAGTGCGCCTTGCGAGCCCAAGGTAATGACTACATTCGCGATTTTATCTAAGCTATTTAAAATTCTAGCGGCCATTTTAGCATCGTCTAAACACTTTATCGTAATCCCGGTGAGCTTTTTCGCTTCGGTTTCATTCGGCGTGATGATGTCGGTGAAAGGTAGTAGCGCTGTCACCTCTTTGGAGTATGGCGCAGGGTTCAAAATCGTGGTTACATTGTGTTTTTTAGCAGTCTTCATAGCCGTCAAAATGGCATCAGAATTGTTTTCTAATTGAACCAGAAGAACTTTGTTTTCGCGAATCTCCGGTTGGAAACACCTAATTTCTTGATTGGAGACATTCCCGTTTGCTCCAAGGTTGATAGCAAGAAAGTTCTCCCTATCTGACTCGCGTACAAAAATGTTCGCCATACCAGTCGGATGATCGTCTGATTTCAACAAATGCAAACGGTAGAAATTGCACCTTTCTAAGGCATTTTCAGCGTAGGTAGAAAACTGATCTTTCCCTATTTTGCTAAGAAAACTAACATCAGCACCATTTTGTTGCGCTGCATAGGCTTGGTTAGCCCCTTTGCCACCACTGCCTAAGTTAAACCCTTTCGACGTTACACTTTGTCCTGGCAGAGGAAACTCTTCAACGACAGACACCATATCGATATTGTAAGAGCCGAATACAAACACTCGCTCATTCATCACTACATCCCCTTGTTCACTTATTGATTGGTACGGTTAGCGTTAACCGTCTTGCTCTGTTTTATTGACTCAAATAGTGCGTTTCCACTTAGATTGAAAAAAGGACAAATGACCTTTTTCGTATCGCTACGCCAACTTAGTCTTTCGCTATACCAAAAACAAAAGGATGAGAGACGATGAGACACTTACTGATAGACACAGATACCGCTTCTGATGATGCCGTTGCTTTATTAATGGCATTGCGAGAGCCTTCGGTACGCGTAGAAGCGATAACCACGGTGGCAGGAAACTGTGCGATACCGCAATGCAAACGCAATGCGCTAATCTGCGTAGAGAAAGCGGCGACGTACGTTCCTCCGGTTTATGCCGGAATGACTAAGCCATTATTTCGTGAGCATTTTACTTCTCACCATATTCATGGCGAAGACGGTATGGGCGATATGAATCTCCCTGAGCCTGAGCTAACGATTGAAAATCAGCACGCCGTCGATGCCATGATTGACTATTCCTACCGATTTAAAGGTGAACTGGAAATAATAACCTTAGGCCCACTGACTAACTTGGCTATGGCAGTGCTCAAAGATCCTAATTTTGCTCGTAACATTAAGCAGGTCACAGTGATGGGAGGCGCTGGCCTAACGCCGGGGAACATTACTCCGCTGGCTGAGTTTAACTTCTATGTTGATGCGGAAGCCGTCCACCTTGTGTTGCAGTCCGGTTTACCGCTCAACATTGTTGGCTGGGAAATCGGCATGGGTGAAGCCTTTATCGGCGAGCAAGACATAAAACAACTCAATGAGCTCGGTGAACTCGGTCAGTTTGCAGTTCGTTGTAACAAGACACTTATGCAGTTCAATGCCGGGAGAACGGAGCGTGTTGGGTTCGATCTGCCTGATCCTACAACCATGGCGGTTGCCCTCTATCCAGAAATTGTTGAATCATCCATAACGGCTTATTCATGGATCGAGTACCAAAGCGAGAAGAGTTACGGCCACTTTGTGATTGACTCCACCAATCTGACGCACAAACCTGAAAACGCAAATGTCATCACCAAAATTAAAGATGGATACTTTAAGCGTAAGCTGTTTGAACTGTTGGCAACAGAGCCTACTTTTGGAGAATGAACATGACTAAATTTGACCCGCGTAAGTTGGCGAAAGTTGAACTGCACGTGCATCTGGATACCTGTCTTAGCTATTACTTTGTTCGCAAAGTGTTTCCAGAAATGCGTTTGAAAACGTTCCAAGAAACCTTTATAGCGCCACACCAATGTGCCGATTTGGGGGACTTTTTAAGTAAAATCGCACCCATGTTGGATATTTTGCAAACTCAATCTGCGATTGAACAAGCGGTAGATGATCTCTTCGACCAATTCCAAGCTGATAATGTTATCTATGCAGAACTTCGTTTTGCCCCTCTTTTACATACTCGGTTGGGTATGAGGGCTGAGAGAGTCGTCGAAATTACCTTGTCAGCGATGGAAAAGGCTGCTCAGCGGTATCAAATTGAGGCTGGTTTGCTGTTATGTACATTACGACATTTCAGTGCGGAAGAGAGCATGCAAACCGCTAAATTGGTGACTCAATTTATGGATAGAGGTGTGGTGGGGTTGGATTTAGCTGCTGATGAAGCGCGCTTCCCATTAGACAATCATATTGCGCCATTTGCCCATGTGCGCAAAGCGGGTGGGAATGTCATTGCCCATGCTGGAGAGGCCAAAGGCGCAGACAGTGTGGCCGAGGTTTTGGACAAGTTGGATGTGACTCGCATAGGACATGGGGTAAGAAGTATTGAGCAGCCAGAGGTTATTGAGCGTCTGAAGCAGCAAAATACGTTACTCGAAGTTTGCCCAAGCTGTAATTTGGTGTGTAACGTGTTTGGTAGTATCCAAGAGCACTCGGTGGATAAACTTAAGCAAGCTGGGGTTAAGCTAAATATCAACACCGATGCCCGCACGATAGCCAACACCACGTTAAACAAAGAGTATCAGTTATTGCACGATGTGTTTGATTGGCAAGAGGCTGACTTTATCCAAACTAATTTGGATGCGCTCGATGCAAGCTTTATATCTCCAGAGTTGAAGGAGAGTTTGAAGCGTCGGATATCTTCTAGTCATTAACCCCTAAAGCTTCCGGAAACTGTCTCCGGAAGCTTTTTCTTAGGTGCCATATACGTGCAACAACTTATGCGAATAACGTTCGTACGTACGCCATCAATTATCTATCTAGACTTATAAAATCATTATAAGTCAGCTAATAACCTATAAGACAGCAGTTAATGGTTATGACCAGTCTTAACTTGTGGTTGATTCTGATTCAACCGCTAGCCCATTGTTCATCTATCCAGTAAACGCCACTATTTCTCTGTCATGACAAACCACCTTTTAAAACATCTAAAAACGCTTAGTCGTTTTGGTTTTGCAGATTAAATCAGAGAGATAAAGAGATGACAGACGCGCTCAGCAAAGACTTACCGTTTGATACGGTCAAATCCAACCCAAATACCATTGAATCCTTAACGACTTATCGGTTACTTGGCAACACTGGGCTGCGGGTATCACCGCTCGCGTTCGGGGCCGGGACATTCGGGGGAGAGTGGGGTGATGCTTGGTCTAGCAGTAAAGAGCAAGCGAAGCGTATTTTCAGTCGCTACATTGAAGCGGGGGGCAACTTTTTTGATACCTCAGATATTTATCAAAATGGCCAGAGCGAAGTCTGGCTTGGTGAACTGTTGAAGCAAGCGGGCAATCGTGATCGTATGGTTATTTCAACGAAGGGGACGCAAAACCAGTTTGCCGGAGATCCAAATGGTGGAGGTAACGGTAGCAAGCATATCGTTAAAGCGGTTGATGCTTCATTGAAGAGACTGGGGACAGACTATATTGACCTTTATTTCTTACACCAATGGGACATGAGAACGCCACTGGAAGAGGTATTGTATACCTTCGAGCGTTTGGTACAGCAAGGAAAGATTCTTCACTATGGTTTATCAAACTTCCCTGCTTGGTATGTCGCCAAAATGCAAACCATCGCCGAGAAGAATCACTTTAGCCCGGTGAGTGCAATTCAAAACCAATACAGTCTAGCGGCGCGCCATAGTGACTATGAACATCTGCCGATGTGTAAAGCACTTAATATTGGTTTCACGGCTTGGAGCCCGTTAGCCAATGGCCTTTTGACGGGCAAGTACCAAGTTGATGCACAAGGTAAGCTAACAGGATCAGGTAGGCTTACGGAAACTTGGACGACGGATCCCAGTGTTGCCAACCTTGCATCCGAAAAGAACGTTAAGTTGATTGCAGAATTACTTAAGATAGCGCAAGTCACTTGCCGTAGCCCATCGCAAATCGCTCTTAACTGGATGCTGAAACATCAAGGAGTGACCAGTGCGATCATTGGTGCTCGTAAGCTGGAGCAACTGGAAGATAACTTGCTCGCTTTGGAGTTTCATCTAGACTCGGAGCATGTGGAATCCCTTAACCGTTTAAGCGCGATGGAGCCGCTCTCTCCTTATAGCTACCACACAGATGCAATGCAGGAGTTGATTCACTCGGGCACAAAAGTGGAAGCTATGTTCTGACACCGACATAGCTGTTAACTGAGATGACTGAAGCAGGAGACAGATGCCAAGCTACACGGCATAAACCGCGCAGTTCTACAACAAAGTCTATTTCCCGAAAGTGGCACAATCACTTGGACAACAAGGCTTTGTGTTTGCAGATGAACTTGCGTCACTTGCTTTAGTTACAATTGTCTATTCCGTGCACTGGCGAAATCGTCAGTGCTTTTTACATCAAATTCCTAGCAAAACTCCAACTACTAGCAAACAAAACGGTACCAAAGTCGTTCGAACACTATCATTAGGAACTGCAATACTTGTGGAACACTTTCGTTATGTTATAACATAAACAATATAATATCCTTTTGTCCCACATACAGATGTAAGTTTTTCTTATGAATTAATCTGTCCTGATAAATATAGTTTGACGTGATTGGAGCTATTTAATGAATGCTGTTGTAACTGGTCCAAACATCGCTAACACAACGGAAATTGAGATTGAAACTCCATGCGTTAGCTTGGGCGAGCAAGCCACTGTACTGAGTGATATCTACCAAGACGGGGTCAATATTGCCGTCTGGCAACGTCGTTTCGATCAAGACTTTACCAACGCCGTCAGCCAATATTTGGCCGCGAACCCAACCATTAGTAAATCTTTGACTGTTTCCCCTGCAAATGCATTTGAGGTTCTTGACTACGCGACTGATGGTGAAGCGCCAAAAGCCCTTCTGGAAGATATGGCTCAGCTTGTGGATATGTTCTGCTACCTGTTTGAGTTGGATGAAGTAGGATTGCGATTTGCCACATTAAGCGGAGCCATGTGTCCGCGATTCCATGTTGATCAAGTGCCATGCCGCCTTGTGACTACCTATCATGGTGCAGCAACTGAGTGGCTGGCTAACCCAACTTTAGATCGTTCAAAGCTGGGTCGTGGTAGTAATGGCCTATCAGATTCTCTTTCCGGCCTGTATCAACACGAATCCGATGTTCAGCAATTGCATTGCGGTGATGTCGCATTGCTTAAAGGTGGTCGCTGGGAAGGCAATGAAGAGACAGGGTTAGTTCACCGTTCTCCTACCATTGATGCAGACAAGCCTCGATTTATAATGACACTCGACTTTGGCTAAAAGACGATTTGAGAGACGTAAACAATAGGGGCCAACCATGCCCCTATTGGTTTACTTTGATAACTCAATTAAAAAACACCATTTGAGTTTTGGATATCCCCACCACTAATCAATGAGTACACTCTCATTGAAAAATCCAGAGCTTGAATGGAGTCCCAGTGCTCTACAATTCGACCATCTTCAATACGCCATTTATCAATGATGTTCATCCCTTTCTGGTCGTTACCTCGATCTTCTTTGTCAAGTGTGGCATGCGAATGGAAGATGACATAATCGCCATCGACATAGATGTGCTTAACGTCATACGTATAGTCTGGGTACTCTTCTACAAACTCTTGTAAGAAACCCACCAGACCCGTCACTTTGTCTGGTAGGTTGCGATTGTGCTGTACGTAAGCGCTATCGTTGTAATGTTCAAGAACATAATCAAAATTGTGGTTGTTCATTAAATTTTGCACAAAATCAGTAATCAGCTCAGCATTTGCGCGCTCTTGTGCTGTCCAGTTTGGCTTTTGCAGTTTTTGTAAATCGATCGTTAGCTTATCTGTTGATTGTGCATAAGCAGCTGTACTTAATAGCAAAAGAATCGTTGTTGTCATTGCCTTTAACATAGTTCACTCCTGTTGAAATCATCTCAAATAGGTATACATTGATAACCATAGTAATTAATAGTAACCTACATAACAAGAAGGTACCAAAAGCTACCCTAGGCACATTTTGGTAACCTAAGACAAGTTCTGGGAAGAGAAAGGAGCAGCAAGATGTCACTTAAAGCTAAGCCAGAAAGAAGAATTTTCTACAACAATGAGGAGTGTGCTGTTCGTAATGTAGTGTCGCAAATTGGTGACAAATGGTCACTACTCATCCTATTTGCCCTAGTAGATGGAGAAGATAGGTTCAACTCATTGAAATCAAGGATTGAGGGCATATCCCAAAGGATGCTAACTCAAACGCTAAGAGATTTAGAGCGTGAGGGTTACGTGAATAGAACGGTCTATCCTGAAGTTCCGGTGAAAGTAGAATATAGCTTAACAATTATGGGGCGAGAGCTAGTTAAGCCTCTGTATCAGTTAGTTTCTTGGGCCGATGACCACAGGCAAGAGATCGAAAGCGCTCGCAAAGCTTATGATGATAGAAGTTGACCTGCCTTAAAAAAGAAAATCCCTCGATAGATATCGAGGGATTTTAGTATTCATCTTAAGCAATTTAGCCGATTAGATGTTTTTATCAAAAAACTGAACGACTGCGTCAGTTGATGTTTGTACGTCTTCTTCAACATCGTAGAAATCAAATTGAGATACGTCTTCCAACCAAACTGCTTGTACATTGTCACCTGCTTTTTCTAGGTAACCGTGTGTACCGGCTGGAATTGCCATTGCCTCAGAAGCAACAAGTAGAACTGGTTTATCTTGTTGAGCAGCAGTTGCATGTGCATCATAAGTCAGCCAACCTGCCCATGAACCTACGTTGAAAGCGTTATCCCACTCAGGGATCAGGCCGCGATCTTTCTCTGTGTAGTAAGGTACGTTGTACATTAGAGCATTTTGGTTAGTCAGGCTCGCACCCTCAATGATCTGAGGCTCATCACTTGTCAAAGCTGAAATACCTGATTGAATTAGGTTTGCTACTGACTCTGCACCACCATATACCGCGTTAACAATTGAGCGATCGTGAAGCCAAGGCGCTACCGCAGCCGCTGCGACGACATCATCATTACCCAAAGCGGCATCTAACATGTAACCCGATGAAGCACAAATACCTAGGCCGTATGCACGAGTAGTATCAATGCCTTTCACTTGATCTAGCGACGCAAAAACAGCTTTGATATCAGCGATTTTACGTTGAGGATCTTCAAGTTCTTTTAGCTCGTCTTTTGACTCACCCCAACCACGGAAGTCAAATGTCACCGCCGCATAACCTTGCTCTGCTAGATGCTCTGCGTAGTTTGCAGGCATTTGCTCTTTTACTGTGGTCCAAGCGCCAGTCACAACAACAACTGGTGGATTTTCAACATCGTCAGGAAGGTAAATATTCGCTGCCAGTTCACCTACCTCAGTTTGAAGCGTAGTGTGTTTTACAATCGTGTCTGCGTAAGCACTAGATGTGAATGCTGCAGTTGCTACTGCCATAACTAAAGCTTTTTTCATCATGGTATATCTCACTATGTTTTTTGGTCCGTTAAAACAGTGCTTCCCGCTACAACAAGCACCTCTCTAAGATGTCTATTAATTTAGTTGAGAAGATTGCGCAGATATTGAAGAAAATTGAGTTTTGTTTGGTAGAAAATTGCACTTTAGAAAAGACCCCCTTAGCCACGAAAGCCAAGGGGGAGAAGCTAGAGTTTGATGATCTACAAATTGGTTAGATAATCGACTATCTCTTGCTTTCCTTCTGCTCGGGCTTTAGATAATGGTGTGTTGCCATCTAAACCTTTGATAGATAGATCGCCACCATGTTCAACCAACAACTTTAAAGCCGGCAGATTGTTGGACCATACAGCATCGTGCAGTGGCGTGTAACCATTGCGTGGCCCAATAGCGTTGACGTCGTAACCTGCATCAATGAGTAACTGAACGATCTGTAAATTGTCTTGAAACATAGCAGCATGAAGTGCAGTTCCGCCATAAGTGTCTCTTTCATCGGGATCTAGATTTTGCTTTAACAGCTCTACAACTTGCTCTTGATTACCATGGTAAGCAGCTAAATGAAGAGTATCACTACAGAATGCGTAGTAAGAGACGGTAAGTGCTGATAATAAGATAGCCGTCATTGATAGGATCTTTTTCATCCTCAGTCCCTATTTGATGATTTTTGCGTCGAGTTTGGTCAGCTTCAGCATGTCACCAACTCGGATGATCTTCAGCTCTTGGTGAACCATAACATCGTATTGCTGGTTATCTTTTGATTTTGCTTTCCAGTTTACGTCGTATGAGATATCCCAACCTGATATCTGATCACCCGTGACAATAATCTCTTTAATGGTATGACCGTTCCAGATGATATTGTCAGTGACCCCTTGATACCAGCGGAGAAAATCTTGCTTAGAGTGGATCGGAAAATCAGGATACTGCATCTCTACTTGCTCACTGATTCGGTTAAGAAAGTACCCTGGTTCGAGTTGATGATCGAACGCAGCGAACCATTGATAAACAAAGCTCTTTACGTCGTTTTCACTCATTTGAGAGCGAGCGTGAACGTCGTAGGTTAAGCTTAAGCTGTTAAGTGAATCATTGGCTTGTACTTGCGGCATGAGTGCTAACCCAGTTAGTAGTAGAACTGTTGTTACTTTATTCATTGGTTGTGTTCTCAAGTAGATTAATAATCGATTGATAGTGATACTGTTTCGCTAAGTCGAGTGGTGTCTTCCCGTCATAACCTTTTAAGTTTGTTTTTGCTCCTGTTGCTATCAACTTTTTCGCCGCATCAACATGACCATGCCACACCGCATCATGAAGCGGTGTATAGCCATTATTCGGTCCTTGCGCATTGAGTGTTTCGGTGAAGCCAGGGTAACGAGAGAGAACATCGATAGCTTGTGCATGTCCGTTGTAAGCGGCTTTGTGCAGTGGTATCGCCTTCATGTAATGATCTGGGATGGTTTGATCCCCGCCCACCCTCATAAGCACATTTAAGGTTTCCGTAAGGCCATCTCGGGCTGCGATCATCACAGCAGTATGTTCATCATTTCCAGAGCTACTAACAGAGGTCGCGATGTTGAGTGCTGTAAGATCAGATTGCTGAGCGATGGCGCGCGCTTTTTCTTGATCAGACATAGAGAGATCAGTCGTTATATTCACTGCGTTCAGTAAGCTTTGCTGCTTGTTGATACTACAGCGATGTTTTGCAAACAACTCACGTAATTCCTGTGCTTGAGCTTGACCAAACAGGTCATCTTGCGAAGCACCAAAATCGATAAACTGTTCTGCTTTAAGGCCAAAAGTTGAAACGATTTCAATGTTAATATCCGGATTAGTCAGCAATGCTTTTACCACTATAGGCTTACGGTGCCACACCGCTAGCATCAGTGGAGTCACGCCATGCTTGGGGGTCTGCAGATTGACGAACGCGCCGTTACTCATTAATGCTAACGCCCAATCGGGTGAAGTTTGCTGCGCTGCTATATGCAGTGGGGAATTGCCCATCACAGAGTCCAACTGATTAACGTCGGCATCACCTTCTAGTAATTGTTGAAAAGCATCCATATCTTGTCGAGTGATGGCATAGTGTAATTTCGGCAGCGCCATAATTATCTTTCTCCGAATGGGTAATCATTATGTGCAATTAGTATTGACCAAAGTTTTGTTAACTTGTAGCGTGCAAATACTTACCTTTAAGATAACTTTAAGTTAATGAAATCATTTCCCTCTCAGTTACCCATTTTTATCCAAGTTGCCAAGCTGGGAAGTTTTGCTAGAGCAGCGCGTGAGCTCGGTATATCAGCTCCTGCTGTTAGTAAGGCAATCGGAAAATTGGAGCAAGAATGGCAAACCAAGCTGTTCTTACGCTCGTCCCATTCTCTTAGTCTGACACCGATAGGCGAAACACTGTTTGTGCGTTTAGCGCCATCGATTGATAAGATTCAAAGCCAAATTGAACAACTGACAGATGACAGTAAGAACGTTTCGGGAAAAATCAAAGTCAACCTGCCTGCTAGCTCTATCGGCCAAGATATTGTGCTACCACTCATTGTGGAGTTTATGGCTGAGTATCCAGAAGTTCACTGTGACTTGAGCTTCGATGACCGAAATATTAGCTTGATTGAAAACGGGTTTGATCTTGGTGTCGGAGCATCCATCAATGAAGATTCGCGTCTTATCGGGCGACCGTTGTTTTCTACCTCGATAGGCATCTACGCCTCGCCCGCTTACATTAAGCGTAATGGCAAACCGCAGTCTTTGTCGGAGCTCAATCAACATCAATGCTTGCCCGTACGTTCACTAACCACCGGGCGAAAGCACAAATGGCGGCTTAGCGTTGATGGTAATTCCGTGATGTACGAGCCAACCGGTTCACTAGTAGTGAATAGCTTCAGCGCCGCCAAAGAAGCAACACTGTTAGGCGCTGGTATTTCTTGCTTGGGCAATTGGATGTTCGATAAAGAGTTAGCGAAAGGTCAGATTGTTCCTGTACTAGAACAGCATTGGGGTGAGCAAATACCCATCTGGATCTATTACTCCTCCAAAGAGTATTTGCCTACCCGAGTAAGGCTGTTAATCGATTTTCTCGTCGAACGTATCGCCGCTAAGAAAATCTAATCCCCTACTAAATGCATCACCTTAGACTCGTCAATTGGGTAATCGATAAAACTTTTTGCCTTACCAACATATTAGCTTGAGCGACGGCGTTAATGGTTTCAACAAGGAAGAGCACACTCCATTCTCAGTCCCAATCATAAGGAAATTTCTTGAAATCCATTATAGACATTTTGGCAACAGTGAAATGTCAAACGTGATATTTATCACGTTTATAAATTTAAGCATAATCTCTCCCGTACCAAGAACAGCGGTTCTTAAGAAAAGCATAACAAAAGCATTCAGAGGAATAAGATTATGAAAACAGCTATCACAACTCTAATTATTGCGGCATTAACATCTACAATGGCTTCAGCAATGCCAGCAAAAGATCAGTCTATCCGAATCAAAACATTCGAAAACCAAGCAGTCGTAACTGTTCTGGAAAATGGCTCTCCAGTTAGCGATGTAAAAGTGAAAGTGAAAGGCAACGGTACCCAATATTTCACCACAGGTGAGAAAGGTACATTTATGGCGGCAAACTTACTTGACCACGGCCGTTCATTCACATTTGAGATTGAAGACGAGAATGGTGTCGCAGTACGTGAACAACGCTACTTAACATCGTTCTAAGTAAAAAAACATGGATGTCAAAAAGCCCGACTCTCAATCGGGCTTTTGCTTCGTTCAAATCAAGATTTAAAATTACGCTCCCATACAGGTGGTGTCCCAATCACCTCTCGCGTAATTTCAATAAATGATGTCGCCAATATTGACTGTTTCCTATGCGTATAAATTGCGTGAATATCACCGAATGACGCCAAGGTATAATCGGGTAGCAGTTGAACGATACCTTGTTCTTCCATGTCTTCAGCCAGCATAAATTGAGCGATTTGAGCATATCCTATTGATGCTTTCACACTGGCAAGTATCAAATCCGCCTCATTGACCCGATAACTATACTTGATCGGATAAACAGACGTTTGTCCCGACTCACGATCGACAAACTGCAGTTTATCGACAACAAAGTGTTTGTTCGCATAAATCACACCAGGCAACTCAGCCAGCTCTTCAGGCGTTTCAGGCATCCCATATTTTTCAACAAACTCTTTAGATGCAATGATTGCGGACTTGTTCTCGGTGAGATGACGCGCAATCATCGAAGAGTCTCTCATTGGGCCAATTCGAAAAACAAGATCGAACCCTTCACTGACCACATCCACCAACTCATCACTAAGCAGTAACTCAACGGTTGCTTTCGGGAATCGTTGTAAAAAACACTCGACGACTTTTTGCAAATAAGCTCGGCCAAATAAAACAGAGCTTGAAACCCGCAAATGCCCAGATGGTTCACTATGGTATGAATGTGCTATGTCTACGGTTTCTTCCAAAACTTGGCTGACTTTTTCCGCTTGCTCGACCACCCTTTTACCCACGCTTGTCAGCGACATAGAGCGTGTAGTACGGTTTATCAGTTTTACGCCTAAGTGATTTTCAAGCTGTTTGATTTGCTTTGATAACACCGAGCGATCAACATTGAGTCTTTCGGCTGCTTTAGCGAATGAGCCTGTTCTTGATATTTCCAACAGAAGATTTAATCTACTCGCTAAATCCATTTGCTTACCTTTATTACCACAATCAATGCTTTAGTCTAAACCATAGCGAGGACTAAAGTTAGCTTTTAGACGCTCTAACCCGAGTACATTAAATGAAAATTTCGATTTCTTGTGTTATTCGGTACAAGTGAAAACCATCGCCAATATACATAAAAACTTAGCCTGAAGCCCAAAATCGACTCCATTCCATTCTATCCACTTAACAATCTAGTTACATTATTGGTATGACCAGTAAGGAGCGAGTTCAATGTCAGACCAACCAAGAGTTACCTGTGACATAGATAACAATAAGATTGCCACTGTATCACTTAACCGTAGCGATAAAATGAATGCGATTGATATGGAAATGTTCAACGCTGTAAAACGTACCATTAAGCAGCTCAAAAACAATAGAGACATTAGGGCGGTCATTGTAAAAGCCAATGGCAACGATTTTTGCTCGGGACTTGATGTTAAGTCATTGATGCACAATAAAAAAGGCGCCGTCAAACTTTTGTTTAAGTGGTGGCCAACCAAAGCAAATGATGCTCAGTATTTCTCTGTCGGCTGGCGAGACATTCCATTCCCCGTCATCTTTGCTCTCCACGGGCGCTGTTGGGGTGGTGGCTTACAATTAGCAAGCGGTGGAGATTTTAGAATTGCCCACCCAAAGACAAAGTTTTCGATTCTCGAAGGAAAATGGGGACTGATTCCCGATATGGGTGGCGCACTAGCATTTCGTGAGTTGATGCGCCAAGACCACACTTTAGAATTGGCGATGACAGCAAAAGAAATTGATGCGGACACGGCACAACAGTATGGTCTGGTCACGAAAATCTCAGATCAGCCTTATGATGAGGCTTATAAGCTTGCATTAGAATGTGCTAATCGCTCTCCGGATGCAATCGCAGCGACTAAGAAACTCTATCACAAGACGTGGTGGTCAAGCCCTGGTTGGGCGCTTTGTCTTGAAACCTGGTATCAAATTAAAGTGATGATTGGTAAAAACCGCGTTATTGCCGCTAAAAGAGAGATGCAATCCCAGCAAGAATCTCAAACTAAAACCGATTTTGCACCGCGCCAATTTTAGCGACAACTTTCGCTCGTATTAGGGTCATACTGGCCCTAATCTCGCACAGCGAGTCAATCTAGTGCTGCCTAACGAGCGTGTTAAGTGTAAGGTAAAACCTAATTCTGATTTCATTTGTTGCTAGGTAAGAGTCAAACTCACTTCAGATATACTATCGATGGCTATCTAAATGTAGGAGTCGATATGGATAAGAAAACTCAGTCCGCTTGTGAAAAGAAGCGCTCTCTTGATTGTGAAAAGGGTATCGCAATTAAGTTGGAGAGAGCAATGAAAAGGAAATAGCTATGTTACCCAGTCAACTTCCACTTTTTATCGCAGCCGCTCAAGAGGGCAGTTTTTCGGCTGCTGGAAGAAAACTCGGCATTTCTGCTGCTGCCGTCAGCAAAGGTGTCGCGGCGTTGGAGAAACAAACTGGGGTTCGCCTGTTTCATCGCAACACTCGTCAATTCTCCCTCACTGAAGATGGAGCTAACCTGTACCAAAAGGTGTCGCCATTGTTGGTCGAACTTGAGCAGAGTATTGATGGGCTAACGGAGCAAAATCGCAGTGCTGCTGGCAAGCTGAGGGTGAACATTCCGGATAGCTTTGGTCGTAGATTTGTGATGCCCCACATCGCGAAGTTTCTTCGCCTTCACCCTAATATTGAGTTGGATCTTGTACTTAGCGATCGTGTTTTGGATGTCGTTGATGAGGGGTTTGACGTGAGTGTCGGCAACCGAATCAACGAAGACAGCCGACTAGTTGCTCGCCCTATTTATGATATGCAAAGTGGTATATTCGCTAACCGAGAATATGTTGAGAAATTTGGTCAGCCCAAAACCATAGAAGAGCTAGCCCAGCACAACTGCATCATCTATCGCCCGCTCTCTTCCGGCCGCACTTACAATTGGGCTCTCACGGATGAACATGGTGAACACATTCAATTTCGACCGAAAGGCAATCTAAGTGTTTCGAACATCAGCGCTGCGATTATTGCACTACAACAAAACTTGGGCATCGCTTATATGGGCGCTTGGCATGTTGAAGAGCAAGTAAAGCGTGGAGAGGTTATCCCGATTTTAAAGGACAATTGGGGTGAGTCAAAACCCGTTTGGGTCTATTACTCGTCACGAGATAACTTACCCAAACGAACTCGATTGTTTATAGACTTCCTCATCGAGCATGTCGGACTCTGAACACAAAACACTCATCTGAACACTGTTACTTCAACTCTAATTTTATTTTCAACTTTTAGTTACAGGTAAAATAACCTTTACCCCTCTACACGATTAAATCTCATTGCCGAATAATAGCTTCACTCAACGAACACGGAGCTATTGATATGAAAAAAGTCCTTGTATTAGGTGTAACTGGTCTAATCGGCCGCCAATTTGAAGCACTATTAGCAGGTAAAGCGCAAGTGATTGGCGCATCCCTTAACCATCGTGAAAACCCTGTAGACTTATCGGATCCACAGTCACTCAAAGCTTTGT
This sequence comes from Vibrio tubiashii, assembly GCF_028551255.1. Taxonomy (NCBI): domain Bacteria; kingdom Pseudomonadati; phylum Pseudomonadota; class Gammaproteobacteria; order Vibrionales; family Vibrionaceae; genus Vibrio; species Vibrio tubiashii. The sequence goes on from NZ_CP117030.1 coordinate 1,226,699, forward strand.
TTGAAAAAGTGGGTAAAGTAGATGCGATATTCTGTACCGCTGGTGTCGCCAATTTGGCTCCATGGGGAGAGGCTCCTGATTCTGAGTGGGAATTTGGTATTCAAAATAAAATGATGGGGCAAATAAACACAGTTCGCTTTGGTGAGCAGTATGTTAACGACGGCGGTGTGATTGTGTTAACCTCAGGCATACTGGCTCAGTACCCATTTGCAGGCAGCGGTATTGTAACAACGGTTAATGCGGCAGTTGAGGCTGCGATTAAAGCATCAGTTACTGAGATTGAGCGCATCCGCATCAATGCAGTATCACCAGGCTGGGTTGCAGAAACCATGGTTGCAATGGGTATGGATCCTGAACCAGGTATGCCTGCACAAGACGTTGCCCAGCACTATGTCGATATGTTAGATAACAGCAATAGTGGCGAAATTGTGGTTGCAGCCAAATAAAACGGCTTAGCAATGCATTAAAGCCAGCGTATTCGCTGGCTTTTTGGTTGTCTTATGGAGATCAATTCAACTATTCAGTGCCAGGAGTAAGTAGCATTTTACCCATGATTTTGCCACTTTCTAGTAAGTCATGAGCTTTGGCGGCATCGGCCAATGGCATAGTTGAATAAACAGGCTTAATTTTTCCTTCTCCTAGCAACTGGTAAATCGCATCCATTGACTGCTTAACCAATGGGAAGTTACTGAAGAAAGTTGCGTAAATCTCTGAGTAAGTAATGGTTGGCGCTTTACCGAAATGTTTTACTGCCTCAGCTTGAAGATTAGTTTCACCAACACCTGCTAAGAAACCGAAAACAACGATATGGCCAAGTGTCGCAAGAACCTCTAAATCTTGCGCTATAGTATCCCCAGCCACGGGATTAAAGATGTAATCAACCCCTTTTCCTCCTGTGACTTTTTTAACTTCTTCAATCCAATCTTCTGTAGAGTTAAAAGCGAAATCGGCACCAATTTCTAGCGCTCGTTTAACTTTGTCATCTTTACGGTCAAGAGCGATAACTTTCAAACCCGCAACTTTCGCAAGTTGAATCAGTGCAGTACCAACGCCTCCTGTAGAGGCGTATACAAGTGCGAATTTATCTTCTTGAGCGCGAACTACGTTATGTAGCATGTGATACGCAGTAAAATAGGTAACTGGCATAGCACCAGCTTCAAGGACATTAGCGTCATCAGAGAGTAAGACAAGTTTATCCGCATCAACTGCAGTATACTCCGCATAGGTAGAAGCTCCTATGGGGCCTAAAAACGCAACTTTCTGACCTTGTTCCAAAGAAGTATCATTTGCATCCGCTACAATACCACTACCCTCAACACCGGAAATGAATGGCAGATCTGGCATCATTCCTGGTGGCATATTCCCTTCTCGAATCACAGTATCGATAAAGTTAATTGGTGCCGCCTTAATTTGAACTAACACTTGGCCTGATTCTAGCTCTGGCTTGGCAATGTCTTTGTATTCTAGCTTTTCGCTACCACCCGTGCTTTCTAATACGACTGCTTTCATCTTTCTCTCCTTCGCGACCATTTGTCGCTCTGTTTCATCTGGGGACAGAGAGATGATAGACATCAGCCATGAAGTAAAAAATAAGCAATATGGGACATGACAATTGCATTATTGCAATTATCCTATTTTTCGCTGTGCCTCTGTTTGATGTATTCGACTACCTGTTTAATTTGGCTATGGGCGTAACGACGACCCAAGTAATAGGCATACATGGTGCGAGTTCTAGGTGTAAGTCCATTCACTTTCAGCTCTACTAGCGACTGCCCTTCTAGCATCACACTTGGCAACATGGCGATGTATTTACCACTCAGCGCTGCATGGTGAGCGAGACCCAAATCATCAACAAACATCTGTTGATTGGGCTTTATCAAAACTTCTTCTTTAGCACCATTGATAAATGCCCATGAAACGGCTGGTCTGGATACAACACTAGGGAGAGTACTAAGTAGATCGGAGTCTATAATCGTGCTTTCAATCTTATACGCGTTAAGTAAGGCTGGGTGAGCACATACTGAATACGGAATATCCCAAAGTTTCAAGGCAATAGCTGAAGAGTCCACTAACGGCCCGACGCGGAAAGCCAAATCAATCTCTTCTTGAATCAGATTTTTGTTGCTATTTGATAATGAAACATCAAGTTTAAGATCAGGGTGTTCACTGGCAAAATCAATCAGCCATGCTCCTAAAAAATCTAGCCCGGCTCGAACCGGCATGGAAACCTTTAGCTTGCCTTTAAACTGGATCTCAGAGTCTACCGCAATATCAATTGAGCGTTTTAATGAACCAAACAGAGGTGAGCAGTTTTGATAAAGTTCCAGACCTCGCTCAGATACTTTTACTTCACGTGTAGTCCGGTGCAGCAAAGTGAGACCAAGGCTTTCTTCCAGTGCATCCATACGGCGACTGACCGTACTATGTGGCATGCTTAGTTGCTCAGCAGCCTTCTTCAAACTGCCATTTTCTACAACACTGCAAAATATGTTTAGGTCATCAAGAACGCGTTTCATGCTCACCACTCGCCGTTTAAGCTTTAACATTATCCCAGTTTTAGGATAATTTTCATGGCTAAATATTAAACGTTCCCAGTAAACGTTCAACCCATGTAATCTCGCCAAACGCGATAAAATCATAGATGGTAAAAAACACCGCGCAGATAAGAGCGAGCTTTAGTAAACGAACGAAGATGAACATGATTAACCCTTTTTATAATAGGCAACAAAAAAGCCGCCTGAGGCGACTTAGGAGATTGGAATAAATACACTTAAGACATTTCGTCTTAATGAACTGGCGTATCTGTTTTTGCGTAGAACTTACCAAAGTACTCTTCAAGCACTTCTGGTGTTAGCTTGCCTTCGGCTTCGAGCTTTTTCAGCTCCGCAGCAATGGCTTTTTGCTCGTCTAACGATGGTAGTGCCACTTCAGGCTCACTGCCCATCTCTTGTGACATCTGCTCTAGCTCTTTTTCGAAATCACTCATGACTTCACTTACCCTATAAATAAAAACTGGGTCTAAGTTTACCGACTTAGACCCAGTAATGCCAGTTTCTGAAGAGGCTATAGCTTGAAGCTACCTACCATAGTATCTAGACGAGCAGACAGTTCTTTAAGCTCTGCACTTGCTGCTGCTAGCTCTTCTGCTGTACCCGTGGTGACTTCATTGATCGCATTGATCTCTTCAATATTCTGATTGATGGTGTGAACTACGGTTGACTGCTCTTCCGTAGCAGTAGCAACTTGAGTATTACGATCTGAGATGTCATGAATACGCTCTGAGATATTAACTAGAACCTCTACCGCCTCGTCTGAAGCTGAAACACCTTCGCTCGTGACACTCTTACCTGCTTCCATAGCGGTTACTGCATCTTTCGCATCGCTTTGCAATTGATTGATCATCTTCTGAATTTCTTCAGTCGAGTCTGCGGTACGGCTTGCTAGGTTACGAACTTCATCCGCCACCACGGCAAATCCACGGCCTTGTTCACCCGCTCGCGCAGCCTCAATGGCAGCATTCAGTGCCAGTAAGTTGGTTTGCTCTGAGATATCGCGGATAACATCCAAAATCGATCCAATCTCTTGCGTCGTTGAAGCTAACTGCTCGACAACTTGGCCTGTATTCTCAATATCAAGCGCAAGACGGCTGATCGCATCTTTAGCTTGGTTCACGACATTTTGACCCACTTCAGTATTATCTGACGCTTGGTTTGCAGTTTCGGCAGCTGTCGCAGCGTTACTCGCGATCTCACTGATCGTCGCACCCATTTCGTTGATTGCCGTCACCACTTGGATAGTTTGGTCACGCTGAATCTGACTGTTGTCATGGGTAGTATTCGCTTTGCTCGATACACCATCCGCAGCAGATTGAAGGGCATTACTTGTCGAGGCGACTTCTTTCATCGAGTCATGAATTTTCTCAATAAAGCCATTAAAGCCTTCAGAAAGCTGACCAATCTCGTCTGTGCCTTTTATCTCAATGCGTTGTGACAAATCACCATCACCTTTACCTAGGTCTGCAAATCGTGATGCGATTTCACGAATTGGACGAGCAATGCTATTGGCTAAGAAGATACCCATAAAGATGAAAAGGCCTGCAACGATAATGGTGGTAAACATCATTTGTTTAGCAACGGCATTCAGATCGGCAAAAACTTCATCAACCGGAACAACGCCCACAACAAACCAATCCATAGACGGTACGTAGGTACTAGCAACAAATACGTTTTGCCCCTCATATTCTGTATTGATTAGATTGAAACTCGATTTACCCAGTAGCATAGAGGATTCGCCACCAAAAAGTTTTGCTAACGTGGATTTCGATTTGCTGTTATCACGGTGGATTTGTACTGTTCCTGCAGAATCAGCCAGAAATACAAATCCAGTATCTTCAATCTTAAAGCCATTCAAGAGTGCAACCATATCGTCCATAGACTTAGACAAACCAGACATCGACATACCATTTAGCACTTGGTAGTTAGTGAACATTTTTACGTCGCCATTGGCTTCTTGGAAAATACTCACTGATGTGGCGTTGCCTGATTGCTTAAAGCCAAAGAACCAACCATCTTGTTGCTGATTCAATTGACGCAAAAAGCCATTTTGGTTCCAGTAATAAGCCGTATCCCGGTTTGCCACAGAGGCATCATTAAGATTGTATTGAGAACGCACATTGTTCAGCTGTTTTACCAATCTAGCTTCAACATCTGGAGAGATACTCGTAGTATTGATGGCTTGTTTAACAAACTCATTGTTGGCAATTTGCTCGGCCGCAAGCAACAATTGACTAACTTCATTATCAATCTGACTGCTGATTTGTTCGAGCATTGAAGGCAGCTCAATATCAATCAGTCTGTGCTCAAGTACTTCGCGAGCTTGGCGCTGGGCCATTACTCCAACAATAATAGTCGATGCTAAAACAGCGAAGGTGATCCCTGCGACCACTTTCTGTTTTATGCTAATTGAGTTTAATTTCATTTTACCTGCCTTAAAAAGCAATTATTTGTCGATAAATTGGTTTAAGCGATTGCGATAAGAGCTCTGACTCCAATTAGCTTAGTATATCGACTGATTGACAACTTTCTTTACAAATTAATCACTAGGTGAATGGTTTTTAGCCACTCATTAAAAAGAAGATCATGCGTAGTAAGATTTCAAATTTGAAAAGTTGGATTTGAGATTTTCATCCCCATATTTTAACTTACTGAAATTAAGGAGTTTGTTTAAGTTCAATGAAAGAATCTAGATGATGTTTTAGTCAACTAATTTAATTACCTTTATCTCTAGTGGAACTTTTTAATCTCGTGAGCTACTAAGTGAAAAATGAGGAGAAACAAGATCATGAATTCACACGCTCTACAACAACTACGCGAATACTTAAATAGCCAAATCATTGGTCAGAGCGAACTGGTGAATCAACTGCTTGTTGCGTTGCTCGCTGACGGTCATATTTTGGTCGAAGGCCCCCCTGGATTAGCAAAAACGCGCGCTGTTAAATCTTTGGCAGATTGCATCGAAGGTGACTTCCACCGAATCCAGTTTACGCCCGACCTACTCCCAGCGGATCTGACGGGAACAGATATCTTTCGTCCGGAAACTGGCGAATTTACCTTTCAATCCGGGCCTATTTTTAACTCGTTGATCTTAGCTGATGAGATCAACCGTGCACCAGCAAAAGTTCAAGCGGCCATGCTTGAAGCCATGGCTGAGAAACAAATTACGGCCGGTCGCAATACCTACCAGCTTCCTGAGCTGTTTTTGGTGATGGCGACGCAGAACCCAATAGAGCAAGAAGGGACTTATCCGCTGCCAGAGGCTCAATTGGACCGATTCTTAATCCATCTAGATGTCAGCTACCCTGACGCCGAGAGTGAACTAGAGATTCTGCGCCTTAATAGAGGTGAAGCGAAGGGCGATGTAGGCATTACACCTCCAACACTTTCTCAAGCCGACATCTTTGCAGCCCGCCAATCGGTGCTAGACATTCATATGGCAGAATCAATCGAGCAATATATCATTCGTTTGGTTATGGCGACCCGAAACCCGAGCCAGTACGATGATTCATTGAATCAATGGCTTGAGATGGGTGTCAGCCCACGAGCAACGATTGCTCTCGACCGATGCGCTCGTGCTCACGCTTGGTTAAACGGTCGAGACTTTGTCTCACCTGAAGATGTACAAGCCATGGCGTTCCCTGTTTTACGTCATAGACTGTTACTCAGCTATCAAGCGCAAGCGGAAGGTATTCACCCGAATCAAGTCATCAATAAGTTACTCTCGCTCGTTGGCAGTGCTTAGGTCAGTGGATATGCAAAATGCTTTGCCTCCCTATAGTGATGGCGTGAACCTGACACTGGATGAGTTGCTTTACTACAAGCAGCAATGTGTTAAATGGCTGCCACCTGCCAAGAGTTTATGGTCACAGATGCTTGGGCAACACCAGAGTCGACAACTAGGTCGCGGTATGGACTTTAGCGAGGTGCGTCAATATCAAGCAGGCGACGACATTCGTGCTATCGATTGGCGCGTTACTGCGCGTACGGGAAAACCGCACACTAAGCTGTTTTCTGAAGAGCGTGAAAAGCCAATCATGCTCTATCTCGACTTATCCGCCTCTATGCTATTTGGTTCTACCTTAATGCTGAAGTCAGTGCAGATGGCACATATGGCAAGTTTGATCGCTTGGCTTAGTGTCTCTCAGCAAGACAGGGTTGGCGCGGTTATCGATACTGGGCACCAACTCATTGAACTCAAACCAACGTCGCGAAATAAAGGGGCGCTAGCTTTAACTCAGTCTCTGGTGAGTTTGCACCAACAACTGTTATCTGCAAAAAAAGAGTCAGATTATGATGTAAGCCATGCCTTGCAATCGCTTGCGCGTGTTTGTCCTAAAGGCAGTGAAATCATACTCTTGAGCGATTTTTCCCGATTCACCCAAACTCATGAGTCCAAACTTAGCCGCCTAAGCCAGCACAATCGCGTTCGAATGATTCAGATTTATGACCCGCTAGAACGAGGGCAAACCGCTTATCGTGGCACAGAGCAAGTCTCCAATAAGCAACAAACTCGCTGGCTTGATTTTTCTTCTAACAAGACACGCCTCGGCATAGAACAGGCTTTCGAACAGCAGCAGACTCAACTACAACACATGGCCCTAAGGATGGGCATCAGTTTCTCTTCGCTCTCTAGCGATGCTGCTTTGACTCAACAATTACATGGATTTTAACTATGAGCTCTGAGACTCAAACATCACTTTTACCCTTAAACCCTATGCATTTACCGGAGCCACCAGCGTGGTTACCACTCGCTTGGGGGTGGTGGGCTCTGATTGGTGGCATGTTAACGCTAACCTTAGCAACTTGGTTGATCATTAGATGGAATAAAAAACGCCTAGCGCCTAAGAAGACTGCCTTACGTCTGCTCGCACAAGATCAAAAACCGTCTGAAGCGATTGAGTTGGTTAGACAAGCCGCATTGTGTTATTTCCCCCGGGAGGAGATTGCCCAGCTAACTGGGAAAGATTGGTATCTGTTTCTCGACAGCCAATTACCAACTCCACGCTTTAGCAATAATTACGAAGCCTGGCAGCAAGCATTGTATAGCAAGCAACCAACGCCTCACTCTGAAAGTCTAATACTGGATTGCAGTGAATGGGTAAGCCAAGCATTACCACCGAAGAAAAGAAGGGGTCACTCACGTGGCTAATATTAGCTTCGTCTGGTGGTGGGCATTTTTGCTCTTGCCATTACCACTATTGATTTACTTTTTGGTGCCAGCGACGAAATCAACGGCACCAATCCAACTGCCCTACCTACCAACGTCGGCAAACAATACTGTCCCAAACAATCGCTTGCCTAAGCTGCTTACTGGTTTGGTATGGCTTACTCTTGTCACGGCATTCGCTCGACCTGTATGGTACGGAGAGCCCGTTACGACATCGCCAAAGCACAGAGACCTTATGTTGGTACTCGATCTTTCATACTCTATGAGTCAGAAGGATATGAAAGATGCACAAGGCGACTATATTGACCGCCTAAGCGCTGTTAAACATGTAGTGAGTGAGTTTGCCAAGCAGCGCAAGGGAGACCGACTTGGCGTGGTGCTCTTTGCTGACCATGCCTACCTACAAACCCCTTTAACGCTTGACCGTAATACCATTTCTGAGCAGGTAAACTCGTTGGTATTAAGACTGATCGGCGACAAAACTGCGATTGGCGAAGGTATCGGGTTAGCAACAAAAACGTTTATCGACAGCGATGCGCCGCAAAGAGTGATGGTTTTGCTCAGCGATGGTAGCAACACATCGGGCGTACTTGATCCTATTGAAGCCGCCCAAATTGCTAAAAAATACAACGCGACTATCTACACCATAGGCGTTGGTGCTGGAGAGATGATGGTCAAAGAGTTCTTTATGACTCGTAAAGTAAACACGGCCCAAGACCTTGATGAGAAAACCCTCAAGGAAATTGCCAATATCACCGGAGGTCAATACTTCCGAGCTCGCAATGCAGAAGAGTTGGCAACCATCTACGAGACGATAAACCGCCTAGAACCAGTCACTGCTGCAACTCAAACTTGGCGACCACAAACAGAATGGTTTGGCTTGCCACTGACCATAGCCTTGTTGGCCTTTTCTCTTCTACTCATCATCAGGAGGAATCATGTCTAGCTTTCTTTTCCTCTACCCGATGTGGTTGCTTGCCCTAGTGCCTTGGATCGGCGTTATTGTTTGGCTGTACAAACGAAATCGTTCGCAAACTCTTATTGCTCCGCATTTAGCCAAGGCGATAGGCGTCCAAGCGAAGCATGTGAGCAGACTGACGCTAAACACTATTGCCACCTGTGGACTTATTACCATTGTTGCACTCGCAGGACCAAGTTTTAGTAAGCAAGAACGACCGAGTTTTGCTAACACGACGGCTCGCGTTGTCGTAATGGATATGTCGATGTCGATGTATGCGACAGACATTAAGCCAAATCGACTAACCCAAGCGAGATACAAAGTATCTGACCTACTTGCCAACTGGCACGAAGGCAGTACAGGATTGGTCGCCTATGCGGGTGATGCTTATCGCATTAGTCCTATGACTAGCGACTCACAAACCATCGCAAACCTGATCCCGAACCTTGCACCTGAAATTATGCCCTACCCCGGTGCGAATGCAGCTTCGGGAGTTAAGCTAGCGATTGAGATGATGACTAACATTGGCCTAGCCAAAGGCGATATTGTTCTCGTTGCGGATGACATCGATGACAATGAACTCAGTGAGGTGGAAAACCTGCTACAAGACTCTTCTTGGCGCTTGGTTGTTCTAGGTATTGGTTCGCGCGCGGGCGCTCCAATCAAGCTTGACGACGGTACATTGATGACAAAGGACAATGGTCAGCCGATAGTGGCAAAGTCTAACTTTGACCATATGAGAGCGCTCGCCAACTCGACCAATGGTTATTTCGTTCCAGTTCAGATAACCAATCAAGATGTTGAGAAAGTCTCGCAAATCACATCGCACATCGACTCAGCAGGCAACGCAAACAAAGAACAAACGATTACTGACCAAGTCAACCAAGGATATTGGCTCTTACCTCTGCTGATTGTTCCCGCTCTATTGATGTTCCGCAAAGGGCTATTTTTTAGTGCAGCTTTGGTGTTGATACCACTTCTGTCTCCTAAGCCTGTGATGGCAAACCCTTGGCTTAATGATGACCAGCAAGCCATGCAATATTTTAAAGGCGAAGAGTACGACAAAGCTGCGGAGCTATTTAATCAACCAGAGTGGAAAGGAGTAGCAAAGTACCAAGCACAAGATTTTGCAGGTGCTATTGAATCTTTAAAAGGAACGACAAGTGCGGAAGGACGCTATAACTTGGCAAATGCCTATGCACAAAGCCGCCAGTTTGAGAAAGCTGTTGAGCTCTACCAATCGATTCTTGAACAAGACCCGAACAACCAAGACGCTAAGCACAATCTTGATGTCGTGCGCCAAGCGCAGCAACAGCAACAGCAACAGCAACAGCAACAGCAACAGCAACAGCAACAGCAACAGCAACAGCAACAGCAACAGCAACAGCAACAAGGTGATTCGAGCGACAATCAGAGTCAACAAAAAAATGACTCTCAGCAGTCACAATCTTCCAATCAAGAAAACGCTCAATCAAGTGATGACAGTTCGGATAATGCGCAATCCGAAGCGAGCCAGCAATCTAATGAGGGAAAGGAGTCCGAACAAAACAAACCCTCTAAGAAAGGTTCAGATGAGCAGCCTAAAACTTCTTCTGACTCTGCTCAAAAACCAGAACAAAGCAGCGACTCATCGAGTCTGAATGAGCAGGTTAGTGATGAATCGCAATCGCAGCAGCCTGACTCACCCGCTTTAACATCAACCGATGACAATCAGCAACCTATTGAACCTGAGCTTAGAAAACTACAGCAAGTAGAAAGCGCACGCGATCCAAGCCGCCTATTGCGAGCGCAAATGATTCTTCAAGCTCAACAAAAACAGCCTCCACAAGATACAGGTAAGAAATGGTAATGAATAAGCAAAATAGACTGACTGTTGCCCTATTTGCTCTGCTAGTCACTTTTGTCAGCCCACTGGCTTTGGCAACTAACGTGTTGGCAACAGTGAGTAAAAACAAAGTGGTCAAGAATGAAGTGTTTCAACTTCGCATTGTGGTGGACAAAAAGGTGTCATCGGACGCGCTAGATTTTAGCTCGCTTGAGCAAGATTTTTATCTAGGTCGTCCGAGTTTTGGTAGTTCAGTCAATATCATTAACGGCGACCGCTCTACTCGAAGTGAATGGAACATTACTCTCGCGGCTCAGCGTTTGGGGGTTGCAACTATTCCCGCTTTCACTCTAGATGGCGCATCTTCAAAACCAATTGACATCCAAGTATCTGTAGATAGTAACGAGCCGAAAATTAGCGACTTGATTGAAGTGCAAAGTCAGTTGAGCAAGTCTCAGCTCTACCCAAATGAAAGCGCGACACTGACAACGAGATTGATCGTTAAAGCGGATCCACGTCGTCTACAGAATCCAAATGTTATTCCGCCAAAAACGCAAGGGATTTCGCTAGTAGCGCTAGGCGAGCCAAAACAGTACCAAAGTGTGCTAGACGGCGTTGAAGTGACGGTATTGGATCAAAGTTATCGCGTCACTGCTGATGCTGCCGGAGAGTTCACCTTGAGTGGAATCGGATTTAAAGGCAGCGTTGTGTATGGCGACAACCGCACTGGGACCACTAAACTGGTATCAGCCAATACCCCGGCCAAACAGTTCACAATTAAGGTAAAGCCAATCCCCGCTGATTACAAAGGCAAATGGCTCCCTGCTGCATCGCTTTCACTGTCGCAGCAATGGCAAGATTCAAATGGCGAGCAAATTGATGCTTCTATCGAATACTCAACTCGCGTCGGTGAGTCCATCACTCGTGAAATAAACCTTGATATTCAAGGTCTAGCCAATGAGCGTTTTCCTGAAATCAAAGTTAGTTACCCTAACTCTGTTAGAGTGTATCAAGAGAAACCAAAGTTCAGCGAAATGGCCAATGGCGTTACACGCATGACCATTAAGCAAGTCATCATCGCCGAGCAAGAAGGTGAGGTTAAGCTTAACGACATCAAGCTAAACTGGTGGAACAGCAGCGATAGTTCAGCCCAAGAGTCCGTTTTGAGCGGGTTAAGTCTTAATGTTGCCCCAGCTTCTGCACTGAACAATGAGCCAATTAGTTCACCTGCCACGCCCCAACCAACAACCAAAACCATTACGGTTACTGAGCCAGGTTACTGGCCTTATCTCACTGCGCTGTTCGCTGTGTTGTGGTTAGCGACTTTAGTACTTTTACTTAGAACGCGTCAAAAGTCACCTCACATTAATACTCAAGTGCAGCAAACAAGCACTACAGCAGATAAGCTTGTTAACGCTCTAAAACAAGATGACAAAGTCAAAGTTAGCTTTTTAGTGAGAACTTGGTTAGATGAGCACTCTTATATCAGCCCTGAGCTTAAACAAAAGATCGATAAACAAGTCGCTGAGATGAACCAAAGCCAATACTCAAACTCCAGTCAAAACTGGCAAGCGAGCGAACTGATCGCACTTATCAAACAAGCAGAAAAACGAACTGGTTCAAGTCGACACAAAGACCAGCTCCCACCTCTATAATTGATTCAAACGTAAAAAAGCCGCTTAACTAAGCGGCTTTCTATTAAAGACAAACATTTTCAGCAGGCTAGATTAGAACTTGTACTTAACGCCGATATTGAAACCAGTTGTATCGTATTTAGCTTCTTTACCACCAATGTCTTGCTTACCGTAACCGTGCATACCATACTCAGCAGTCATAGCAATTTGTTGAGTAAAGTTTACTTCAACGCCTGCAGCATATTGTAAGCTAACTTTGTCGAACTTCGCAGAGACTGATTCGCTACCTAGTTTAGCTTCAACCTTATATGGGGAAGAGCCGACACCTGCCATTGCATAGACGCTAAACATCTCAGTAATCGGTAATGTACCTTTACCAAACACAGCGTAAGAAGTCTGAGGCTTACCTTCTAAGGTAACACCGTATGCCATTGACGATTCTGACGAAGAAGGAAGACCAACACGACCTTCAACGGCTAGGTATTGGTTAAAATCGTAACCCGCTACTAAATTAACTGTCGCTGCTGTGTACTTACCGTCAATTGCATTTTTAATTACTGGGTTAATTTCACTTGGAGCTTCCAAGTTAAAGTTACCCATTTGGAAGTTACCGCCAACGTACAGACCTTCGTGAGCTTGTGCTGCTGTTGCTGAAAGAGCTAGTGCTACTGCTGCTACAGAAAGAACCTTTTTCATTTTCATTACCTTCTAAGTATTAAATAAAAGTTATCAATAGTTAGCGTTCCCTCGCCCTGGTTCGACGTCGCACTATAGAGGCTTTTAAATCTTTGTCAAACTAAAAAACAGTGTTTCATTAAAATAATCATCGAAAAAAGCAAACGATAAATCCGATAAATCCGATAAATTATTAGTGCTAACACTCTAAAAGTCACACTAAACAATGTCCATTAACAGAATTTGGCCGCACTTTCTACGGAAGTTGGGGGGGTTATATCGAAAAATTATAAGAAATGAAGGATAGAAATGGAAAGATGTAGTTATTTATCAGTGAGCACAATACTATAAGCCTTAAAAATGAATTACGCCAAACCAATTTGAAAAATCAAAACAAATAGTATTACAAGGTACCTAACTCGAACGCTCATGATTGGAAGAATGAATAACCTTCAAACAAGCCAGTAACCACATACTGTGAATGTGTGGTTTAATTTATTACGAGCATTGAGAGGTTAGCTGATGCTTTCAAGTGTGGAGACTGATCCAGCAACCTGATTACGTCCTTTATTTTTCGCTTCATAGAGTGACTTGTCGGCAGAGTGGTAAAGTTTATCGAAGCTAAACTCACTTTGATTAAGCTCCATGACCGAGTAACCGATAGAGACTGTGAGTGACCTGTGTACCGTACTTTGTTCATGGGCGATGTTTTCTTGCTCAATTCTATCGCGAATACTTTCTGACAGGCAGTGAACTTTTTCCGGCTCATGGCTGGAAACTAAAAGCGCAAACTCCTCCCCACCAATACGGCAGAACACTTCTCGCTCCGATTGAGCGTAACTTTGCAAGATACTACCTATACGCATCAAAGCAATATCGCCCTGCATATGACCATACTGATTATTGTACAGGCCAAAGTGGTCAATATCGACAAGGATCAAGCCGTAGTAATTGGGTTTATCACAGCATTCAAAACAGATCTCTTCTAGCAACGATTCCAACATTCGACGGTTGCCCAGTCGCGTCAGCGGGTCAAGCTTAGCCATCCTTTCTAGCTGCTCATTGGCTTTCTGTAACTCTCTAGTTCGCGCTTTTACCTCTCGCTCAAGGTTGTCATTAAGCTCGTGGATTGCCTCTTGCGCTCGCGTTCGCAGCAGTACTTCAGTTAAGTTGGAAGAGAACATGCGAATCACTTCCCGCAACTGATGGGTCAAAGGAGAACGTTTGATCAGGTTGTCAGCCGCGATAAAAGCGATAGGCTCACCGCTGTTATTGACTAGCATTGTCATCGCAGTCCAGCCGAAACCAACAATATGAAAATCGTGATAAATCGGCACTGATTCTTCAAATACCACTTCATTTGGATTGGTCTGAGCCGCTTTGACAATTGAGCGATCTACCGTTTCAGAGCGGTAGTAAGATTCATCCACCACATTACCGCGAATGTCTGTCCCCCAAGTGCCTTGCATGTGAGTGCAATCTTTGTCTGTGAGAAACACAGCAAAGCGATCGATCCCTAGACGATTAATGGCGAACGTCACCGCAGATTTACAGACTTCACTCACCGTCATGCAACGGGAGAGCTCAACCATGCTGGCATGCAGCATACGTACGTTTTGCTCTTGACGTTTGCGAATGTAAATCTGTGATAGTAACGAACCAAACGACTCTAGCATTTGGCGTTGATAGGAAGTGATAGGAGTACGGTTGATGTAGTTGTCCATCGCAATCCAGCCAATAGTTTCATCACCATCACGCAAGATCAGCATTCCATTCCAACCTTGCCCCACGACACTTCCCGCCGTATATAAAGGCGCTTCCTCAACGATGACTAGATTCTCTTTACCCTCAAGCAAGGCATCGATGTAAGTCTCCTCTAGCTGATGGAGATCATACTGGGTATGATGCTCACTGACGGTTTTGCCTTCTTCATCAGTCCCATAAGTGCCGCTAAAGCAACGCTTTTTGATGTCGAGCAACATGAAAACAGCTCGGTCAAATCCTAGTTTGTCACGAATCACTTCTACCGCTAATCGATACAACTCATCTAAATTGGCTGGATTAGAAATCTCTACCGCCACTTCTTGTACTAGCTTCATATTGTCGATAAACAACTCTCGCTGCTTAATCACATCTAGATACTTAGCTTCTTTGATATCCCTTTGCTTAAACTCTTTGGCGGCTTCAGTCTCTGCACGCACACATTGCCAACGGGATGCGATGACTTGCAAAGCATCTAGATGAAGGGTTTGGTTGAGTTCATTAAGCCGCTCAACTTTTAAACCTTCAATGATGAGATAAGTGCGCATTTCTGGATGGTTATCGAGCATAAATACATAGCTGTCTTTACCCATTATCTCGGTGTATTCCCACTGGCAAGTGTTCATGGCTAAAGGAATTAAGCCATCGGAAGTATCAAACTGAGACACCCATGCCCAGAATGTTTCTGGATAGGAGGTGGTGGAATTAGGCACACCACGCTTAAACAGGAACTTCTGCTCAGAATCCTTGATTAGCTCGGCAAAAATACCAATGTTGTCGGGCTCAACCAACTCATCCAAATATTGAAATAAGGAGTTGGCCAGAAACCGTTGATTTCTAGCCGACAAAATATCTTTGAGAAGCACTCGTGGAAGCATAACCCTAGCCCGAATATATTATTATTGCTATACGGTTAAAACGTATCAGTTAGGGTTACGCAATCAATTATATTTGCAGGCGGTTGTTAAGTGACTCGCAATTAGCACCAACCAAGTTATCCAACTATGATACCTACTGCATTTTGTATGATCTTGTTTCCATAAATTTCATTTCTGTTACAGCCCAACTTTCAGCTAATAGTTTGAAATGATGAGGTGCCAAGCCTCTACGATGTGATTTACACTAGTAAAAGATGAAAGGAAAAGGACGATTCGTTTGGCAAAATGGCTTTACATACTGGGCGTTAGCCTGTGCTTCCCATCATTTGCTGAGGTTGACTTAGTTAAGGTCGATAAGTCGAAAAGACGCATGTACTTGATCGATAATAACCAAGTCGTTAAGGAGTTTCGCATTGCTCTTGGTAAGCGTCCTAAGGGACACAAAATCCATGAAGGTGATCAACGCACACCTGAAGGCCGCTACTACCTAGATTTCATCATTGAAGACTCCGAATTTCACCGCTCAATTCATATCAGCTATCCAAATGCGAAAGACATCGCCTATGCGAGCTCTTTGAGCTTAGATCCGGGTGGAAACATTAAGATTCATGGATTAAAGAACGGAGAAACTCGTCCAGCCAAGTATGTGCAAAGCTTTGACTGGACAGATGGGTGCATTGCGATTAGCAATCAAGAAATGGACGAGCTGCTGAAACTGGTCACCCCTGGCACACCCATAGAGATTTCTTGGTAAAGCTAAGCCTACTCGGCTCGCTGAGCTTTTTCTCTGGTCACCCACCAGCACATCAGAGATCCGACAGTAACCATCACCACACCTTGTAGGAAACTCTGGGTCAGTACTAGTCCAAGAATAAAAGACGAAATCACCGTTGAAAGAACTGGTGTGAAATAGGAGAGCGTCGCAAGCAACACCATATTTCCACCAATAATGGCGTAATTCCAAAGAGCATAACCACTCCCCATGGCAATTCCCGAAATCAGCAGCAACCCACCTGATTCAAGATTAAGCGTCATTCCCGTTTCACTACTTAGCGCATACTTAATCCAGAGTGTTATCGCCGTCATAATGAAGAACAGCGTAATGGCATTCTGCCCATTCGAAATGCGCTTGGTTAAATTACAGTAGATTGCCCATAAAAACGCGCCAACAAAGGCCATGGTATAGGTTGCTGGGTTAGTCGCCACATTCGCTGCAATTTGGGCCATTGAAAGACCTTGCTCTCCAGTTATGCTCCAAGCAACCCCAAAAAAAGCCAGAGCAATACTTGGGTACACCCAAACACTGGTTTTCTTACCACTTGTTATCACCGCCAGTAGAACGGTCAACGCAGGCCATAAATAGTTAATCACCAACATTTCAATGGCTTGTTGGCGCGAGTTAGCCATTGCCAGTGCTAACGCAAGACAAATCTCATAGGCAACAAACAATCCGCCACCAACCAGCACATAACGCAACGAGTAGTTACGTACTTTTGGTACGCCCATCACCATAATGAGAAATAGCGACGCGACCGTATAGATCGATGCAGCCCCACCAATTGGGCCTAGCATTTCAGTCACCGCTCTAGCAAAGCCCATCACACTACTCCAAAGAAGAATAGCGACAACGCCTGCGATGGTGAATTTATGAGAACTGTTGATCATTTTGAATTTCTCAAACAAAAAAGCCGAGCTTAGCGCTCGGCTTAAGCAACAAAACGGGAATTAGATAATTTCCCAACTGTGCGTCATTTCAATGCCTTTACCTAGCATTAGACACACAGAACAATATTTCTCTAAAGAGTCAGCAGCAACCTTTGCCACCACTTCTGGAGAAAGGTTGTCACCCGACACTTCAAAATGAATATTTACTTGTGTGAAAATGCGTGGGGCTGTTTCACGACGCTCTGTGGTCAGTTTTGCGTTACAGGCAGTCACTGCTTGACCCGCTTCTTTTAGGCCATCGACAACATCTACTGAACTACAGCCACCCGCTGCCATCAAAACCATTTCCATCGGGCTAGGAGCAGTAGCACCGCCATTGCCATCCATCACGATAGAATGCCCTGACTGCGATTGTCCTAGAAACTTGAATTCTTCAATCCACTTTACTTCCGCTTGCATCTGACTCTCTCTATTTCTTTTTCGCAAAGTTCTTTTTGTCTGTCGGAAATACCACGCCCGTTTGACGTCGGATTTCCTCTAGCAGTTTGGCTACAATTAACGAACGTTGAGTGCAGCTTGAATTCATTGATTGTTGCTTGAATTGGGAAGCAAATTCAAGTGCTTCGTAATACATTGGGTTGAGCTCTTGTTTAACGCTAAGATCAATACCGATATCACTACCACGAGTAAACTTAGTCAGCTTCTTCGCGGTTGATATCATTTCTATCAACAGTGCCCCTTCTTCCCCTTGAATCTCACTTGGCAAATAAGAATCACTCGTTTTCGAGTGCTGAAGCACCACTTCAAAACCGTCGTATTCGAGAACAACGCTACCACTACCATCAACACCAGAGTCCAGAAGCTGAGCGGTAGCTTTAACGAATTTCGGCTCGCCAAACAGCTCAACCGCAGAACTTAAACAGTAAAAACCAATATCCATAATTGAGCCATTAGCAAATTCTGGATTAAACGTATTAGGGTTTTCTCCCGCCAAGTACTTTGGATAGCGCGAAGAGTATTGGCAGTAAGTGATTAAGCCTTTGCGGATCTGACCAATCGAAGACAGCTCATCCTTCAAACGTTTGAAGTTAGGAATATGCGCAGACATAAAGGCTTCGAATAACAACACATTGTTCTCTTCAGCCACTTTAAACATCTGCTTAGCCAAAGCGAGATTCGATGCCATTGGCTTTTCGACAATCACATGTTTTCCCGCTTCCATCATTTGTATGGCTTGCGGCCCATGTAAGATATTAGGGCTCGCAATATAAACCGCATCAAATAGCGGCGATGCGGCCAGTAGATCTAAGTCATCAAACAAAGCAGGCGAAGCGTACTTTTCTGCAAATCGCTCTGCACTCTCTAACGAACGCGAGTAAACCGCACTTAGTTGGTATTGACCTGTTTTTAAAGCAGCCTCAACAAATTGGTCGGTAATCCAGTTGGTACCAATGATAGCCAGTCTTATCATTCTTAATTCTCCTTTTACGACACTTTGCCAACATAAATACCCAATCTAGACCCATCACATCGAATGTAAATTTCGAAGCTTTGGACACAGTTAAGCTGGGGAATTAAACCGTCAGGATGACGCGCACAGCAAGCAAAATTAAAACAGCGCCTGACAGTCGGTCTATTAGCAAAGCTTTTGAGCGGATTTTATCAATTAATCGCGGACTGGAAAGCAAAAATGTAATCAGGGTGTACCATAAACCATCTACGACTAGCGGGGTCAAGACAATCAAGCCTTTAGCAGCAACACTATCACCCACAGCAACAAACTGACTAAACAAAGCGATAAAGAAAAGTGCGATCTTTGGGCTAAGTAAAGAGATCAAAAAGCCTTCTTTGGCAGACTGCCATATACTCGTCTGCTCACCAGACTCAAGCCTTGCAGCCACACCGCCTTTAGAGCGCAACGCATTGTAACCAAGATAGGCCAAATAAGCGGCACCAGCATAACTAATGGTTTTAAACAGCAAAGGAGATTGCTGCAGCACTACCGCTAAGCCAATTAAGGTGATAAACGCATAAATACCAATACCGATTGCATGTGCCCAAGCCGTGGCTAAACCATTCAGTCGCCCTCCGGCAAGGCTATGTTTTGCAACCATCGCAAGGCTCGGCCCAGGAGACATCGCACCGAGAATACAAATCGTGAATAGAGACAACCATACCGTGAACGTCATACCAGAATCCTTTAAATCATATGTTTCATTACTAGGGAATAACAGCCACGTTAAAGCATGCAACTAATGAATTGAAATCAAAGTTAATCATGACAATCATGATCTCAAATCATACCAATAGAGTATGGTGAAGTTTGCATCGCATGAAGCACTTTTTCTCGCATCCATTGGTGCGCCTTATCCTGATCGTATTTCGGGTGCCACATTAACCAATAGAGATGAGCTTCAGTGTCAAAAGGCAAAGGTTTGTATACAAGCCGGGCTTCTTTGGCTAAATTTCGCGCAATGTGTTCTGGCACAACCATAAGATAATCACTACTGCGTAATGCATTAACCGCTGCTGAGAAGAACGGCACCTTGAGCGCAATCCGGCGACGAAATCCGAGCTTATTCAGAGCAATATCTGCATTGGAGTCTTTGTCTCCTCCCCCCGTTACTTTCAAATGAGGATAAGAGACTAACTCTTCACAAGACATACTCGTTGCTGCACTAAGAGGATGCGTAGCACTCATCAAACAGACAGACTTGTCTTGCCCTATTTTTACACTACTTAGGCTTTCTGGTTTTTCTGCCAACATGGTTGAAGCCAAGTGAATGCCCGTTGATTCAAACTGGGTTAGAAAGTCGGGCTGCCATAATCGATAGGCAATATTGACTTTAGGCGCTTGCTCGACAACAACGGAAACCACATCAGGTACTATGTATTGAGCGACATAATCACTGGAAGATAGCACAAACTCTTGCTGCCAAATTTGAGGGTCAAATGGCTTATCGGCAAGCAAGGCATCAAACTCGCCAAGTAGCTCGCACAGTTTGTCTTTCATCTCAAGCGCGCGGGGCGTAGGTATTAGTTGGTTCCCATCTCTAACCAATAATGGGTCACTACATATTTCTCGTAGCTGTGATAGCTGCCTGCTCATGGCAGACTGAGTGACATGCAGACGTTCTGCCGCTCGACTAACATGGCACTCTTCGAGCAATACGTGCAAAGAGCGCAACAAATTAAGGTTTAGATTGTTCAGCATCATTTTGAGCGCTATGTGTTTAGCGTATTAAAGAATTCATTTAGCACAGTGTGAGTCATCAAATGACGCAACTCTGGAATCTTTTGCAGTTCGTCCCGAATGGCATTCAGCCGAGTCATTGAATCAACTTCGACGTACAGCATCATGTCAGTTTCTCCGCTAATCGCATGGCACCATTTTACGCCATCAATCTGATAAATCAGATCGGCATAGGTTTCGCAGTACTGAGTCGAGCTCGACATATCAAACTTAAGGGCAAGATACGCTTTGATCAGTTCTTTGTTCTCAGTTTTCGCCACATCAGCATGATAGCCAAGGATCACTTTTTCATGTTCGAGCTTTTGAATTCTCGCCGTTACTGCCGTGCGTGACAGATTCACCTTTCTAGCAATATCACTCACACTCTCCCGAGCGTTACGTTTTAGAATGTCTATGATTTGCCGATCAAATTTGTCCATATTCTACTTCCCAATTACGCCAACTTATCCTGTTGGTTGATTGCAATGTGACACAAAATTACCAGAGATGAAAGCAGTCAAATTGACAGTTCTAAAACCACAAACAGACAATGTGACCGCTATCGGTGACGAATTGACTAATGCATACCTAAGCCGCTTGAGATAACCTTGTTCTAAAACTGAACACGATGCAGGGAGAGCATAATGAGTGAGCTGAAAAAAGAGATAACATTGCTATCTGGCATCGGCCAATTATCGACAACACTGTTAGGGACTGGGCTGTTTATGGTGCCCGCAATTGCCGCAGGTATTGCAGGGCAAGCGTCCCTGTGGGCATGGTTAATCTTATTTATTGCCATTTGCCCTATTGCGCTTACTTTCGCCCAGCTTGGTAAACGTTACCCAAGTGCTGGAGGTACCGCTTACTTTGTCCGTAAGGCATTTAACACTAAGCTTGAGAAAAGCGTCGCATGGCTGTTTCTTAGTGTCGTTCCGGTCGGTGTACCTGCTGCCATTGCGTTAGCGGCTGGATTTTTGCAGCAGCTGATGCCTGAAAGCATCAACTCTCCTCTGTTTGCCCAGTTGCTCACCGTGGCTTTGCTTATTGGCGTGAATCTCGCTGGAGCCAAATCTTCAGGCAGATTACAAACCATCATTGCCTTGTCTATTTTTGCTCTTATCACGGCTTTCTGGTGGAAGGGCGGCTTTAGCTCTCAGGATTTAATCTTACCGCCTATTAGTGGTGATAGCCTCTGGTCTGTCGGGTTAGCATTAGGTGTCATGTTTTGGTGTTTTGTCGGGATAGAAGCGTTCGCCCATATGGGAGAAGAGTTTAAGAACCCTCAAAGAGACTTTCCCATTGCGATTGTCATTGGCTGTTTTATCGCAGGCGCGACTTACTGGATATGTTCAATCATCGTATTAAAGATGGGGGCTTACGGTTCGCCTGTTTTCGATAGCACATCGATTCCTTGGATCTCTGAGAATCTGTTTGGCCCAGAGTTCAAAGCCTTGATCAGTATCGTGGGTTTTGGGGCATGCTTTGCTAGTGTCAATCTCTACACTCAAAGCTTATCTCGCATGGTCTGGGCACAGGCTAAGGAATACAGCCCAAACAGCGCGCTCGCTAGACTATCGATAAAAGGCGTGCCAGCGAATGCGACCTTTGCTGTTGGCGGTGTGGCTCTGGTTTCTTGTGTCGCGGGTGAGTTGTCTGGATTGGACTTGGAGTTCTTCCTCAAGCTCGCTAATGGCATATTTGTTCTGGTCTACCTTCTAGCGATGCTTGCAGCCTACAAGCTACTCACAGGATTGAGTCGATACCTTGCTGCGATTTCCTTGATTCTCTGCTCGGCTGTATTTGTCTGCCTTGGTTGGTCGATGCTCTACGCAGTCACCGTCTTTGCGCTACTTAGCTTGCCATGGAAGAAATCACGCACGGCAAAAGGATCAAATAGCATATGACCCTACTTGTACTTGGCCAGTATTTCTCGTTCTCCACCTTGCTGGCGAAATGCCAACACTTGCTCGGAGAACTCCTTTAGTATCGCCGTGTACTGAGATGTTTTTGAAATACACAGAGCAAAAGGTGCAACTGTTAAAG
Organism: Vibrio tubiashii; assembly: GCF_028551255.1. Taxonomy (NCBI): domain Bacteria; kingdom Pseudomonadati; phylum Pseudomonadota; class Gammaproteobacteria; order Vibrionales; family Vibrionaceae; genus Vibrio; species Vibrio tubiashii. The sequence goes on from NZ_CP117030.1 coordinate 1,249,092, forward strand.
TCACGGGAAGCTCAGTGATCAAGTTGCGTCGATCATGCTTAGATAAGAGAAATTCAGCCACGATTTTATCAACGGCGACGACGTCTCCTTTTTTCTTAGCGAGCATTTGTAGTGCGATAGAGAGATCAGACTCAATCACTCTAGTGTAAGAGTCTTGGGGGAAATTTTCGTTTCCCCAGCCATTTCCGACATAATCTAGAATCACGAATTCCTTCAAGTCTTCTATGCTAGACACTTGCTCTAGCTTATTCAGATGCGCATGATTTTTGTAGGTAAATAGGTTGATTGGCGCGCTAAATACAGGCTCTTTTGCAACATTGACGTAATTCAGCCGCTCTGGTGTCGGTACTGTGATAAACGCATCAGCCTGACCGTTGAACACCATCCTTTGTGCACGACTCCATGGATAGCCTTCGTGTGACACTTCAAGATTCATCTGTTTTTCCAGCACCTCTCTTGCTATGTCTACCAGTATCCCTTCCATCTCGCCGGCTGCATTGATGTATGAATATGGCGGGAAGGAGTCATAATAGACAATTCTCAGCGTCTCTTTCCCGTAGGAAAAAAAGCTTAGCAAACACAAAGACAAAACCCATAACCTTCGAACCATAAACTGTCTCCCGCCAGACCAAATACCTAACCAACTGTTCTCACTGATTAGCTACCTACTCTTTCAATAGTAGAGCATGAAAATTTGGTCTGCTAACTATTCGCTCAAGGCCGATATGACGAGAGTTCGAGAGACTATTCCATGCTTCTCTCGACTGTAGAATTATTAGGGTAGAAACTGGAAACCGAGAGCAGCTTAAATAGCGTATGATTCCACTTTATCTGAATAGATGTTAAGAATGCTCTGAGGGCTCACTTTTATCCATTCGGGGCTTTTTTCCAACGGCTCTGAAGCCAAGACAATATTCGCACCATCTTGTTTGATAAAAACCGTTGGCGCTTCTTGATCTGAGCTGTAACGCACTGCCCAAAACTGGCTGCCATCCGAAATACAAATCGAGGCTTTTAACGGCTCCTCAATATGCTTGTCAGCCATCAAGTTACAGATCATTGATAAGGTGTTTCTGATCGCTTCGACAGGATTCTGCTTTAAGCCATTTTGTAACATAAGCAGAAAAATAAGTTCGCTGTCTGTCGTACCCATGCGTTTCAGAAACAGCGACTCACATAACTGGCGTTCCAACTCAAACTTAACCTGCTCAAAACCGCCAATCTGACCATTGTGGAGAAACATCCAGTTTTCACTGATAAAGGGATGGCAATTGGACCGTGAGACTTGTGTCCCCGTTGATGATCGAACATGCGCCATAAATCGATGAGAACAAATATGATGAGTGAGTGAGCGAAGGTTTTCATCTCCCCATGCAGGAAGCACTTCGTGAAATTGTCCAGGCGTATCTCGCTCTGTGTACCACCCTAAGCCAAAACCGTCAGCATTCACTCTTGTGACCGCCTTGCGTGCCTCTAAACTCTGATGAACCAATGAGTGTTCCGGTTCATAAACCAACTCATCGAGATAAATTGACTCTCCTTGATAGGCTAACCATCGACACATAAGAATCCTTTCTCCCTCTCATTACACCTTAATCAATAACATCATGAATTGAAGATTTCGGCAAGGATGCGAATATTTGGTTCGATTTCATCTAGAGCAACATTACCAAAGCCCAAGACAGCGCCAGACCAATCACGTTTCACTCCACCATCATGCTGTTCGTAATAAGAAAAGGGGCGAATCACTATGCCACGATCGTTCGCATGTGCTGACCAATCTTGTTCCGCAATATACCCGCGCCACCTCACCGTAACATGCAGCCCTGCCGCTTGGCTGATCACCTCCAAATTCCCTTTGAAGTATCGTTCTATCATCGTCAGCATCATTTGATGTTTCTGTTTGTACAAACGACGCATCTTTCGAATATGACGAACTAGGTCACCTTCGGCAATAAAATCCGCCAGAGCAGCTTGAGTATGGCTCGGTGAGTCTCCACTTAACGCATCTTTTATGCTTAGGGCTTGTTCAACCATAGACTTGGGCAACACCAGATAACCTAAGCGTAGGCCATTGAACATCACTTTACTGAGAGAGCCTACGTAGATGACGTGTTGATCATGCCCGGTTTTAGCTGCTAAGCCTTGCAGACTTGGATAAGGGCGGTGAGCAAACTGAAATTCACTGTCGTAATCATCCTCAATGACCCAGCCGTTACGATTTTTCGCCCATTCAATTAGCCTTAAACGCTGATTGATATCTAAGGTCGTGCCTAGCGGATATTGGTTGCTTGGGGTGACGTAAATCGCCTTGCTGCAACTACTCTCAACTAGGTTCAATTCCAAACCCGATTTAGGGACAACGATCGCGGGACTCCAATCACAACTAAGCAAGTTGAGAACTTTAGCCATCTGCGTATAGCCCGGCTGCTCCATCAAGATGCCCTGTTTATCTTTCGTAGTCAGTAAAGCAGCGATGGTTAGGGCTTGCTGTGCTCCTGACGTAATAACTACCCTATCTGGATCGCAGACCACAGAACGGCTCGTCGCTAAGTAGCTTGCAAGCGCTTCTCGCAAGCTGCCATCACCTTGAATATCTTGCCCGCCGAGTAGGCTCATACGACTAATATGACGAGATAACAATCTTTGCCATTTCTGGGTTGGAAACTCACCAAGATCCGGAACGCCGGGCGAAAAAGCACGACTGTAATCAGCAGGTTTAACTGGGGGGCTTGGCTTAATGGACTGATAAGCCGTTGTCACAAATTGGTCTGGCAGCTCTAGCGCAACAAAGTAGCCAGAGCCAGCTCGGCTCTCCAAATAACCTTCAGCATGCAACTGTTCATACGCATGGATCACCGTATTCCGGCTCAGGTTAAGCTCCTCGGCCAGTTTACGTGTCGAAGGAAGCTTGAGCCCCTTTCCCCATAACTGTCCAACGATTTTATCCCTGACTGCGTTAAACAACGCATCTTGCTTAGTACGACTCTCGTTACTTAATTGAAGATCGCCAATATCGATTAACGCCATAAGTGGATCCATCCATCAAATAGAAGTGGCTCTAAATTTAGTACCAATTTAAAGATACATTTTCTGTAAATCAAATATTTGCAGGAGGCAAAGCAATGTTATCAGCAACCAAAAGAACTGAACTTAAGAAAGGGGCTCATAAAGCCGTTACCGAGCAACAAGCGTTATACGACATTATTGACGAGTCATTAGTGGCACACATCGCCATCTCAGACAGTGAGCAACCCTATGTCATCCCGATGTTGGCATGGCGCGTAGAAGATACCGTCTATATTCACGGAGCAAACAACAGTCGGCTGATGCGCAATTTAAAAGGTGGGGTCAATACTTGTTTAACATTCACCTTGTTCGATGGCTGGGTTTTAGCAAGAAGCGCATTCCATCATAGCGCCCACTATCGAAGTGCGGTTGTACTTGGTCATTTCGCCGCGATAGAAGATAAGCACGAAAAAGACCGAATACTGAATCATTTTGTTGAGCAAATCGCACCCGGAAGAACCAATGACGTCAGGCTCAGCAGCGGACGAGAGCTAAACAGCACCATGTTGCTCGCCATCCCTCTAACCGAAGCGTCGGTAAAAGTCAGCAAAGGAGACGTCAATGATGATCTAGGCGATATGGACCTAACCGCATTTGCTGGCTTCCTACCATATCGAACCGTTGTGGGTCCTTTGAAGGCAATGCCAGATTCCAAGCACAGCCAAACGCCAGACTACAGCCAAGCCTATGGTTCACGCTGGCACGATCAACAAGGCAAGTAACATCATACTTAACGCTCATCTAAGCAGTAATGCTGAACATATTGGATGGGCGTTAGCCCTCTATTTTTCTTAAACATTCGATTGAAGCTTGCAGTGTTCTGATAGCCAAGCCGACGCGCGATCTCATCAATAGCGACGCCATTGGTCAACATTGAGACGGCAATGTTACTCAGCACATATCCGCACACGGTCGAGAAGTTCATTCCAAGCTTGCGCAGTGCTCGCTGAAACTGCTGTGTCGACATACCCAATAAGCCGCTGACGTGCTCAAGTGTCGGTAAACCATGAAAACGACTGTAGTTAAGTACTTCATAAATCACTTTAACTTCATCTTCTGGATCCGGCATATTGAGCAGTTCATCCAAGTCAGTGAAATTCATCGCGAGTCGCCCCTTACGGATACTGGACTGTTGCTTGGTGGCTAAACGAACCTCGGAGTGAAACCAAATCTCAGTACTTGAATGGCTCCAGTCAATGTCACACCCAAAGAACGCTCGATACTTCTCTATGTTCTTGCGAGTCCCTGATAAACGTACTCTTAAAGGGGAATAATTCGAACCAAGATAGAGCCTCATCACTTTAACTAGCGCGACTGCCATGCGAACGCTATCGTGGACTTTGACTTGAGGACTGACATGTGGGTTTCGGTATGACCACTTAATGATGGATCCACTTAAAGCAGCCGATAAAAACGCACCATTTTGTAAACTATTGAGACCATAGTTCATACGCCGTATCGTCGAAGCAAAGTCAAAGCCTGACAATAACCAGTGACTGATTGCCCCTATTCGCGCAATGTCATTGTCTTTCATCAATTCAAGCACAATGTCCGGATTACCCGTCTTGTGTTCAAGTTTGGCAAACCACTGATTAACTTCCGAAAGGGGGATAAGCGTCATCGGATTATGAAAAACCTCGTCCGGTATCCCAAGGGAGCCTTCCTCCAAATTATAACGCTTGTGAGCTTCTAGGTGCATGTTGTAAATACCTATCGCTCGCATAAATCTCACTTTATCCATTTACAGATCAACTCAATACCTTGCGTCATGTGATTTAATCTGTCACAACCCATCGACTTTTTCAATTCTAGATCACAATCAAGCTCTGTTATTACTTTGGAGCCTTGAATGAGTTTACTAAGTGTCCCGTTCGTCGGAACAAATGCCGATACAATTTTGCACGTTGTCGCAACGGTTGTTCTTGTTGCCACCGTTGGCGCTGCATTATTTGGATTTTGGAAATTCCACGAACTACCAATCAATAAAGCCCATAGCAAAGATCATCATCAAATAGGATTGATAACGGCACTCACATGGATTGGTTTCATCTGGCACTGGGTTTGGGTTGTCGCCGTTATTCTCGCCTTCGTTGATATGGAGAAAGCCATCATCAACCTGCGTGATACCTGGCGTCATGCCCCGAAAAGTAACAACACTGAAGGAGAAGCGTAATGTTAGAAGGTTTAGCCGTCTGGGCATTGTTTATCTATTTGCTTCGCCTTGTTGGAATGCCTTGGAACAAAGCGACTAAGTCATTCGCTTACCTAGGTGGCGCCTCTTGGCTAATGTTTGTGTGGGTTGGCCTGATCAACTTTACGCCAATGGATCTCTCTGGTGGTTCCGTGGTTCAGTCTCCGCACATACAGCTGCGTCCTGACTCGCCAAATGTGACAGGTAAAGTGGACAAAATCTATATTGAGCCAAACCAACAAGTTTCAAAAGGTCAGCTCATTTATGAAATCGATCCTACCCAATACCAAATTTCGCTCAATCAAGCGCAAGTTTCAGAAGAATCAGCAGACGTGGCTTACCAAGTAGCAAAAGAAGATATCGCGATTGCTCAAGCAACATATCAATCTATGCAGCAAGAGGTGAAGACCACGGAAAGCCGATTAGCAGCAGCAAAAGTCGATCATAAGCTGCAAGTTAAAATGCTTAAGCGCTATCAAGAGCAAAACCGTGTCGTAGAAAATACCATCACCGCGAGTGATATCGACAAACAAGAAACAACCGTCGAGAAGGCGCAGCACAATATTTCAACCATTGAGTCTGAGCTAAGCACTAAAATAGTGGATGCCAATAAAGCCAAACTAGCGATCACTAAAGCCAAGTTGACCGTAAAAAGTAAACAAGCCGATTGGAAGACTGCTCGCGAGAAGCTCGCTAAAGCACAATGGGACTTAGACAGCACCAAGGTATACGCTCCGGCTGACGGTTTCGTTACTAACTTTATACTTCGTGAAGGGCAGCGTGTCTCTATGATGCCTAGACTGCAAATGTATACCGATGAGAAATATGTGCTTATGCGTGTGAATCATCAGGCAATTAGAAACGTTCAACCGGGCCATGCTGCTGAGTTTGCTTCTTCTGTTTATCCGGGCAAGATCTTCTCAGCTCAGGTTGAAGGCATTGTGGAGGCAACCGGAGAATCTCAAGGTAACTTACTTGGATTTGATCAACCAGTGCGAACAACGACGGGTCAGAATCTTCAAAACAAGCATCACTTTGTTAGGTTGAAAATCGAAGAAACTGATGGCTATGACATTCCCGTCGGTTCTGTTGGGTTAGCTTGGGTTAGCGGTGATAAACCGATTGGTTTTATGGCATTCCTAGATGCGATTCGCGGCATCATCATTCGTATGAAGTCCCAACTCTACTTCTTCTATTCCATTTAAGACCTTAAGACCGCTAGCAATAGCGGTCTTTTTGTTTGATACACCTGAACAAGGTATTGTTTTTCCGCCACTTTAGAGTACTTTGATAACCAGTTAAGCAAATTATCAAGTTTATGAGGTGCTCAGTGAGCCAGTTTCAAGACCTCTCCGTATTAATTGAACAAATCGCACAAGCAGAAGAGAGTGAGCAAGTCGCCATTCTTAATGATCTGATCGAAGGTGGATTAGAATCTGGCTCTGTGGCGCTTATTCTCGAAGCTTTCCCTATTGAAGAGAGGGTAACGCTATGGCGAGGGCTTCCGCTTGAGCTGCATATTGAGGTACTCACAGAAGCGCGTGCCGAAGTACGTCACTCAATCATTGACGAGCTGTCTGAAACAGAACTTAAACTCACCTTAGCTAAGCTAGATAACCTCTCTTTAATCGAGTGGGCTGATTCACTGCCTGACGAGATCATTAACGAAGCGCTGCAACTGATCGAAAAAGATGAGCTAGAACTTTACGATCAGGCTAATGAATATGAAGATGATGAACTTGGGCGCTGGGCAGAAAGAAAAGTCGTGACCTTACCTTTCAATATTTCGGTGGAGAAAGCGAAGATCCTTATGGAGCGATACAGCTACGACGCTCCGCAGCACATTTACCTGATCAATAAGCGTAAGCAGTTTCGTGGTTTAGTTAGTTACATTGACCTTCTTAGAGCCGAGCCGAACGAAAGACTCAAAAACATCTCAATCGAAAATGTACTGACGCTCAATGCAAAACTGACGCTAGCTGAGAGCATTGAAGCTCTGGAGCACTCCTCTTTATCGGCGATGCCAGTGACCGACGACAAGCAGATTTTGGTCGGAGAAGTTGATTGGCACTTTGCTCTTACGACTCAAAGGGAAATCTACGAAACCCGCCTAATGGCCGGTACCGGTATGGATGAAGGGGACGACTTATTCGCCCCAGTGCTTAAGAGTTCGCAAAAACGTGGTGTCTGGCTTGGTATTAATTTAATGACAGCAATTCTGGCATCTGTAACTATCGGCCTGTTTGAAGATGTGATTGCACAAGTCGTCGCTTTGGCGGTACTGATGCCAATAGTTGCGTCAATGGGAGGAATCGCAGGTAGTCAAACACTGACCTTGATGATTCGTGCCATGGCGCTCAATCAGATCACTTCAGGAAACCGTTGGGCACTGCTAAAAAACGAAATAGGTATTGGCTCTATTAATGGCTTGCTTTGGGCGCTAATCATTGGCGGTCTCGCAGGATTATGGTTCCAATCAACTATTCTTGGCGCAACCATAGCACTTGCTATTGTGGTCAACATTATCACCGCGGCTCTATTTGGTGTCCTTATACCTATTATTCTCGACAAATTGAAACTCGACCCTGCCCTTGCGGGTTCGGTCATTCTCACGACGGTAACGGACGTTGTAGGCTTCTTTGCTTTCCTCGGAACAGCGAGCTTAGTGATGTTATAACCTTGGTTAAGTTATTATCATATCATTAGCATTATTGTGGTTAATTGCATTTTGCAATTTCAATATGCAATTGGAATGACAGAAATGTCCTAAAATCGATTAATTTCAGAGCAATTTGGTGCTATTAAAGTTGGCACATATAGTGCAACAGTAATAGCGACCCTTAATTAAGCCGAGGGTCACCTAGCCAACTGACGTTGTTAGTGAACCCATTTTGTTCACACTTATAGCGGCCAATCTCACTTCTTGAGGTTGGCCTTTTTGTTTTTGGAGAACTGGAGAACTGGAGAACTGGAGAACTGATAAAATAGCCACCTGGTTACAATATCAAGGTTAAAGCTTAAAAATTCACACTTTACCTAGTCTTAACATTCAAAAAGGCTCGTTTAATTATAAGAAGTGAACAAAAAGCAAGCAGCCCGTCTCCTAAGCAAGCCCAACCCTCAAACAGTACGTCGTTTATATTAACTACAATCCATTAGTGTCATCTATTGAAGAAAATTAAACAACTTTAACCCTATCTATCCATTCATGCTGATATTTTTTGAAAGTCATAGAAATCATAACCTATTGGTTATTATGATTATTATCAAAACAGACTTGTACGCAATCGATTCAGCTATCAATAAAGCATTGACTCTGTGATTTATATCACCATAATACGCGCCGTTTAACTGATTTTCACCTACAATTTGTATTGATAATCTATTTGCGGAGGTTATAAATGGCTGCGGACAATAACTACAGTCTTGGACCCGTGCCGGAAACGGCAAGGAAAGGAGTCGCTTCACTTACCATGGTAATGCTTGGGCTCACTTTCTTCTCCGCTAGTATGTGGACAGGTGGTTCTCTTGGTACTGGCCTCTCCTTTAAAGATTTCTTCCTCGCTGTTCTCATCGGTAACCTTATTCTCGGTATCTACACCTCTTTTCTTGGTTACATTGGCGCTTCTACTGGTCTCTCTACTCACCTTCTTGCTCGCTTCTCTTTTGGTACTAAAGGCTCATGGCTTCCTTCTGCTCTATTAGGTGGCACTCAAGTCGGTTGGTTTGGCGTCGGTGTTGCGATGTTTGCCATTCCAGTACAAAAAGCGACGGGCATTGATACCAACACATTGATTGTTGTGTCCGGTTTACTGATGACAGCCACGGTTTACTTTGGCATTAAGGCTCTAATGGTCTTATCAGCAATTGCCGTACCTGCGATTGCCATTCTTGGTAGCTACTCGGTTTCTATGGCAGTAGATAGCGTAGGTGGTTTCGAACAGCTACAACTCATTCAACCTGAAACGCCAATGGACTTTTCTGTTGCGCTTGCCATGGTAGTGGGTTCATTTGTTAGTGCAGGTACGCTGACCGCTGACTTCGTTCGATTTGGTAAAAAACCGGCTAGCGCGGTATTAGTCACTATGGTGGCATTCTTTATTGGTAACTCGCTGATGTTCATGTTTGGCGCAGCAGGTGCCGCAGCGACAGGTCAAGCGGACATCTCTGACGTCATGATCGCTCAGGGTCTGTTACTACCAGCTATCATTGTTCTTGGCTTGAATATCTGGACAACTAACGAAAACGCTCTGTATGCCTCTGGCCTTGGATTCTCTAACATTACTGGTCGCTCTAGTACCACTATGTCAATCATGAATGGCATCATTGGCACCATCTTCGCGCTATGGCTTTACAATAACTTTGTCGGTTGGCTGACGTTTCTTTCGACGGCCATTCCACCGATTGGTGGCGTTATCATCGCAGACTTCCTAATCAACCGTAAACGTTACAAAGATTTTGCAAACGCGCAGTTCCAAACCATTAACTGGGCTGGCATTATCGCTGTCGCAATCGGCGTAGCCGCAGGTAAATTCATTCCTGGAGTAGTACCCTTAAATGCTGTACTTGGTGGAGCACTTTGCTACGCTATCCTAAACCCAATTCTCAACAAACACGCGCTGAAAACACAAGCAGCGTAAGGAAGCATCATGACAACGCTATTGATCAAAAACGCGACACTACGCAATCAACAAGGTCTAAAACAGATCCTTATTGAGGACGGTCAATTTAAGCAAATTCTCGACAACGATGCAGACCTTGCTTTTGACGGTAATATTCTAGATGCCGAGGGCGGCTTAGCTGTCGCGCCTTTCTGTGAACCGCACATTCACTTAGATACCACTCAAACGGCAGGTGAGCCTAGCTGGAATATCTCAGGTACCTTATTTGAAGGTATCGAACGTTGGGCTGAGCGAAAAGAGCTCCTCTCAATTGAAGATGTAAAAAGCCGCGCGAAACAAACCCTAAAGTGGCAAATCGCTAACGGTATCCAACATGTTCGTACTCATGTAGACGTTTCTGATCCAACGTTAATCGCCTTAAAAGCAATGCTTGAGGTTAAAGAAGAGATGAAAGAGTGGGTCGACATTCAAATTGTCGCTTTCCCGCAAGAAGGTATTCTCTCTTACCCAAATGGCAAAGAACTGCTAGAAGAAGCGGTGCAATTAGGCGCTGATGTTATCGGTGCGATTCCCCATTTTGAGTTCACTCGCGAGTACGGCGTCGAGTCACTTCACTATGTGTTCGAACTGGCACGTAAGTACGATCGCCTGATCGATGTTCACTGTGACGAAATTGACGATGAGCAGTCACGCTTCGTTGAGACACTGGCTGCCCTAGCACACAAATATCAAATGGGCGATCGAGTGACAGCGAGCCACACTACTGCGATGGGGTCATACAACGGCGCGTATGCGTCTCGCTTGTTCCGACTGCTAAAGATGTCAGGCATCAGCTTTGTCGCTAACCCGTTAGTGAACATTCACCTACAAGGCCGTTTTGACGATTATCCGAAACGCCGTGGCGTGACTCGTGTGAAAGAGATGCTAAACGCTGGTATTAATGTTTGCTTTGGTCATGACGACGTGTTTGACCCTTGGTATCCATTAGGTACAGCAAACATGTTACAAGTACTGCATATGGGCCTGCATGTTACTCAGGTGATGGGTTACGATCAGATCAACAATGGTTTGGACTTAATCAGCACCAATTCAGCGCGTACGTTAAACATCCAAGACAAACACGGCATTGAGCAAGGCAAGCCAGGTAGCCTACTTATCCTACCGGCTGAGAGCGGCTTTGATGCAGTACGTCGCCAAGTACCTGTGCGTTACTCTGTTCGTAACGGTAAGGTGATTGCTGAAACACAGCCGGCAAAGACTCATATCCATCTTGCTAGCCAAGAAGAAGTAACGTTTAAACGCTAAACTAGATTAGTGTGAAATGCATAAAGGGAAGCGGCTGCTTCCCTTTTTTATTCTAGAACGAGTCATGTTTTATCTAGATAAAAGAAAACCCCACTAAGCTCTCGCCTAGTGGGGTTCTATTCTTACTCGCAGCAATCCGGCTACTAATAGGTGCTCCCTGCATCTATTCCTTGATAGTACGCTGATTCCTTCAGCACTTTCCTTATCATCGCCATCCTAGCGGTGTCCTTGGCAATCCAGCCCGTTAGCTATCCTCGCTAACTCTCATCGCTTTATCCTTAAGCGGTGTCCCTGACTCTATCATCCTGATAGAAATTGCCTTAGTCCGTTAAGCGTCCATTGTCTATCCTTGTGTAACCATCCTAGTTACTAGCGTCCAGCCAATGTCCTTCGCTTTCCATGCCAATTATTCATCCTGAATAATCGAATCTTCGTCCTGAAGATGACCGTTCCTTGGGTCTTTCCTGTTCCGTGTCTGCTCCCTGCTGACAACTTAAGATTATGGCTTCACCATTATTTTCACAACGCTATTTTTCGCTTTTCGGCAGTTTCCCGACCGTTCAAGAAACATACATAATCAGCAATTTCATGCACTTAAAGACAAAACATCCAAATTTCTCAGCGTTCGCTTCTCATAATGCTCACGGCTTTGTAAGAGATCTCGCACACAGATATGGGGCGATTTCCGATTTCAACTCATCGAGCACTATCAATAAAAGGTGACCAAAATCCCACTAATCTGCCACTGTTTTACTCTTCACTTCTCCTACCAGCGGTTTTTTCTGGACTATACGACGTTAAACTAGGATATTATGTGGAGATCCATATCACATAATGTATTTTTCTAGCACTACACCAGTCTTGGTCTATTTGCTAACCATCTCCTAGAGGAAGATTGAATGATTTCAAAATGGGCGCAACGCTTTTACCAAATGGCAGAACTAGTTGGCTCTTGGAGTAAAGATCCCTCCACTCAAGTCGGCGCTGTCATCACAAAACAAAACCGCATCGTTTCGGTTGGTTTTAATGGCTACCCTCACGGCATTTCAGACAGTGCAATGACCGATGATAGAGAAATGAAGTATCTGAAAACGCTTCATGCCGAGGAAAACGCAATCTTGTTTGCAAAGCGCGATCTGGATGGATGTGAGATTTGGGTGACTCATTTTCCTTGCCCTAACTGTGCGGCAAAGATCATTCAAACCGGTATTTCTGCTGTTCATTGTCCTGAGCAAACGCCTGATTTCTTATCTCGCTGGGGAGATAAAATCAAAGTCAGTCAAGAGATGTTCTTACAGGCGGGCGTAAAGGTTAACTGGCTTCCGTTAGATGACTTGAAAGCGATCGAACAGGCGAATTAAAGCGTCACTTTTAAACGTTCAAAGGTATCGAAAAGCTGTTGCGATTTATAAGGTTTAGGGAGATAAGCATCCATACCTGCATCGAAACAGCTTTGAATTTCTTCAGGCAACACACTCGCCGTTAGCGCGATTATTGGCACTTTTTCTTTTCCTTTATCCCGTTCCCATTGGCGTATTTCTCGTGTTGCCGTCAAACCATCCATGATCGGCATCATGCAATCCATTAAAATAGCACAGAACTTTTCTTCCGTTTTCACCGCATTGACCGCATCTAATCCATTACTCGCAATCACATATTCAATACCGATTTTGTTGAGAAAAAATGAGGCGATTTTTTGATTCATTAAATTGTCTTCTACGATTAAAACTTTCTTGACATCGAGGGGAAGGAAATCTTTCTCTGGGCTAGCCTCAAGATTATCCTGAAGCTGATGCTTACTGGCTACCTCTTCTAAGATGGTTCTAAATTTATGGCCCAATAAGGGTAGAGTGATCGAAGCTCCCAACAACACATCTAACTCAGGCTTCACATACAAATGATGGTTCATGCCAATGATCTGACCTGTAGGACAAAGGCTTCTGATTTTCGACACATCTTTCCGAGCACTTCGGTTAAGATTGGTGCAGTACAAGATGAATGGAACTTCGTTTTCAATTGCAGAGATATCTTCAACGGTATTGAAAACCATAAGATCGATACCTAATCGTAGGCTCTCTCCGATAATAAGATGTTGATACCTTGAATCATTGGCGATGAGAATTCCACGAGTGGATAGATCAAGCCCCATCTCCTGCTGCTCGCTGATACTCAGCGGAATAGTCAGTGAAAAACGGCTTCCAACTCCGAGTGTCGAGCTAACTTCTATTTTCCCTCCCATCAGTTCTACGAGTTGACGGCAAATCGCTAAACCAAGTCCTGTTCCACCAAATCTACGTGTGATGCTGCCATCTTCCTGGGTGAAAGGTTTGAATATATCGTTGAGCTTGTCTTGTGAAATACCGATTCCATTATCGATCACATGACACTGTAGCTCGCCTAATTGGGTGCCCAGTTCAATAGTGACCACCCCATTACGAGTAAACTTAATTGCATTGCTAAGTAGGTTCATCACCACTTGTTTGAAGCGGAAATCATCGATATCAATTGAAGTTGGCAGCGCTGGCGAATAGACAACCTGTATCTCTACCTGTTGCTTAAGCGCATTAGCACAGACCAAGTTCACCGTTTCATACACCATGTCCCTGAGGTCAACACTACGAACGGACAGCACTAGGTTGCCCGATTCGATCTTAGAAAGATCCAATATGTCATTAATGAGTAACAGTAGCGCATGCGAAGAGGTATCCACATCGGCAAGGATTTCTCGCTGAGCTGCCGTCAAGTGGCTGTCTGAAAGAATCTCTGTCATGCCGATGATACCATTGAGCGGCGTACGGATTTCATGGGACATGTTGGCAAGAAAAATACTCTTGGCTTTGTTTGCCGCTTCAGCACTCTCTTTCGCTGTGACTAAGTTCCTTTCATACTCTGTTTGTTGCTCGATAATATGGTTAAGCTGATTAGCAAACGAAGAAAACTCATCTTTGCCATCGATTGGGATCTGCTCGGCGCCATCTTTTTCTTTTAGCTGCCCCATAACATTGATGATCTTGGCCAGTTTGGAGTTGATCCGGTAAATCGTGCTTGTTCCCCACGCAAACATCACAATAAACACAGAGCAGCCTGCAATCGCAATTAACCACAGCCCTTGCTTGGCGCTGCGGATACTTTGATTCAGTTCTGTTCTTAACGTGCTTGAAAAAGCCATCAACTGACTCTCAACCGTTTTGTTGCGTGCGTTGATAATCTCAACAAACTCAGATGGTGGTAGACCTGCGCCAGACTGATTGAGAAAAGCCTCTTTCACCACAGAGCCCCGTTGAAACTCTCGACTGGCGAAAATGTCGAGTAAAGCCTCCACTTGATGCGAGTTCGCGCCTAAGTTGACAAACTTATCGAGGTACAATTGCTGCCTCTCTCGAATCCGAAAGTACTCTTCAGCATAATCAGAGTACTGCCAGTCCAACCATTTAATTTCTTGTGTTAGCCACGCCTCCCTTTCCATCCAAAAATAGAGCCAGCTGAGATCAGATAACACGATATCTAGGCTGTGAATAGAGGGGGACGCATCATGGCTTTCAAGGCTATGTATTTCGACCAGCAGATCATGGTAAATGGTGTAGATCAATTGACCTAATTCGATGGTAGAAGACGAATCTGAAGTAAGGAGTTCAGGTAATAAATACTGCAGCTCTTCAATATAGCTATTGGCTTGGTTCGACGTTTGAATCCCATGGTGAACATGATCAGAGGTATGAGCGGTCTGCGCGATCATCGACATGGTTTGTTGCGCTCTCGTCACCGCAGCATTGGCACTTTGGCCATTCAATCGACGATTAAACGCAACATATAAATGGTGAGAAAACTCCGTCAGTAAACTTATGCTGTCATTCTTCTCACCCACCAGGTGATAGCTGTGGAGCCTGCTCTGAAAGTCCCTAGCTAAATTGGCACTGAAGGCAAGAATAGCGAGCGTAGGTATCAGACACAGAATAAATAGTCTACTTTTAATAGACATATTAGTCAGTAACATCCGGACTCATTCCTTGAATCGACTTTGGATCGTATAAGGTTTAAGTCTAGATGATCAATTAACCACAAGAGTAAGTAATTGCACAGTTGGTTACCGCCTGACTACTATTTATATAACAAAAACAGAAATCTACATTAGTAACAACGTCGACAAGAAAGGATATTTTGATCAGGCTAGTTCTTACTACACTTCTACTTGGGATAGCTATTCAAGCAAACGCCACTGGTTTTGCTGTGATTACTCTTAACCCAGATATGAAGGCATTGCGCTCAAATCAGGTAAAACTGCTTTATCGAGGTCGCATGTCCCACGTAAATGGCGCGCCTGTTCGTCTCCTTGATCTTCCCCGTGATTCCGAGAGTCGTGAAGACTTCTACCGTAAACTACTGAATAAGTCTCCGACTCAAATGTCTGCTATATGGGCACGACTCTCCTTCTCTGGTAAAGCCGTCGCACCTGTGGAAGTACCGGAAGAGTCTCTCGAAATCATTCTCCATTGGCTAGAGAACAACGCAAATGGCATTGCGTATGTTCCCGAAGAACTGCTTCCTGAGGACGCCTATGTCATTTATCAGCTCTCGGATTAAACCAACTCATTTGCTTTTAGCGATGGTCGCTGTGTCATGGCTTCCCTCTATGAGCAGTGCACAAATCGCGCTAACTGATGATTTTCGATTAAGTGGATTTGGGACTTTTGCTGCCGCCAAGAGTAATCACCCGCTGCCAATACTCGCTGGAAGAAATATTAGCGATGACTGGTGCTATGACTGTGATACCACCTTAGGTATTCAGGCTGATTGGCAAATCACATCTAAGTTGCGCTCGACGGTTCAAGTTGTCAAAAGACCCGAAGACCATTTTTCTTCGCCGGAACTAGAACGAGCATTGGTGGAATACAATACGGGGATGTTTCGCGCCAAAATAGGCCGCTTAAGAACCCCTATGTTTATTATGTCCGAATACTACTATGTCTCTAGCGCCTACCCTTCTTTACGCTTACCTCCTGAGGTATACGACAATAATCTTGGACTCACTTACTATGAAGGTATCGCCGCAGATTTCTTTCACGAGTTTGATAATGGCAATCAAATCGTCTTTTCTCCCTATGTCGCCATTCCAAGAGAAGAACATTTTGAACAGTACGGTTCTTCCTTTTCATTGGATATTTCAAGGGTGCTGGGTTTGAGCTCGGAACTCTTCTATGACGACAATTTACTCCGTATTGCTTACGCCAACTTAGACGCCACAATGACTGGACAAATAGCGCCACCAAGATTCTACAATCTTGATATTTATGCCTTGGGTATCAGTCATTACTTTGGTCAACTGCATGTACAGGCAGAGACCATGCTTGCTCACGAGCTAAGCGCTGATTGGTACATAAGCTTTGACTACCAATTAGGTAAGATCACCCCCTATATTCAATACGGACAAGCTCGACTGACCAAAGACACAGAAAGCTACTTGTTCGGTTTTCGCTACGATTGGACCCCCCAATTAAACACATCAATCGAATGGCAACGCTTCTACGGTAGAGAAAACGTGATCAGTGGGCACTTCACCGTACCGCAAGATTCAGCTAAACCCTTTAGTACCAAAGTCGACCTCTTCTCCATTGGTTTATCGTTTACCTTTTAAGTAGATAGAGTGACAAAGATCTAATTGAAAAGATTTCATTGATACCGTATTACATAAATTATGTGCTTCTAGTATTTTTTAGGGCAAATTAAGATTGCTAGTTTAAAAATGTCAATAGGCACTACTACCTACAATCTATAGTGAAATTCGCCATAATTGAGCACCACCTCAGCCCAAATAACCTGAATTAATTTTACTAGCAGAATAAGATGTTAGGCCTTACAATCCTGCCGCATAAAAATTACAAAATTAATACATTTCCTCTATTCACTCCCCCTACAGGTGAAATAGAGTCAGTCCCCAAAAAACGTGAAAGGTCCATACAAACAATGAGTCCAGAGAAACACCTCTTAGATTGGCAAACGAGCCAAACGATTGCGGAAACTATTTCTCCACTTCTAGGTCAACTTTACCGTCACAAAGGCGTCGAAGTTCTACTCTTTGGTAAAACACTGGTTAATGCAGCGACCATCGACATCATTAAAACTCACCGTTTAGCACGTCGCTATACAGGTACTGCTCTTACTCCAGAGCAAACTCTTCCTCTCATCAAAGCACTTGCTGAAATGGAACTTTCTCCATGCCGTATCGATATCGGTCAACTTGCCCATGAGTTCTGGCAAGGTCGCGATGACTCTCATGGTGTTAAAGACTTCCTTCACACCTCTCTTCTAGGTGCAATGAATGGCGAAACCGTCTCTGAGCCGCGTGACGTTGTATTGTATGGTTTTGGTCGCATCGGCCGCCTATTAACTCGTCTACTTGTAGAAAAATCTGGTCCTGGTTACCCACTTCGTCTGCGCGCAGTTGTTGTACGTGGCGGCAAAAAAGGTGACTTGGAAAAACGCGCTAGCCTGCTACGTCGTGACTCAGTTCATGGTCAATTCAACGGTAGTATTGTCGTTGATGAAGAGCGCAAGGCGATTATTGCTAATGGTAACTACATTCAGTTTATCTACGCGAACAAACCAGAAGAAGTCGACTACACTAGCTACGGCATCAACAATGCACTGGTTGTTGACAACACAGGCGTATGGCGTGATGCAGAAGGTCTTGGTCAACATCTAGAGTGTAACGGCGCTGAAAAGGTACTGCTAACAGCACCAGGTAAAGGTGACATCAAGAACGTGGTATTCGGTGTTAACGACAACGTTATCAAAGCCGAAGACAACATTATTTCTGCGGCAAGCTGTACGACAAATGCTATTACCCCAGTTCTTAAAGCGATTAACGATAAGTTCGGCGTGACATCTGGCCACATTGAAACCGTTCACTCATTTACTAATGACCAAAACTTGATCGATAACTTCCACTCAGGTGAGCGTCGTGGTCGTAGTGCCTCTTTGAACATGGTTCTAACCGAGACGGGCGCGGCGAAAGCGGTAGCGAAAGCCCTACCAGAGCTAGCAGGCAAGTTAACAGGTAACGCGATCCGTGTACCAACGCCAAACGTATCAATGGCGATTGCTAATCTAAACCTTAAACAAGGCACAGATAAGGAAGAGCTAAATAACTACCTACGTGAAATGGCACTGACGTCTGAGCTGTCTGCGCAAATTGACTACACAGAATCGACTGAAATTGTATCAACTGACCTAGTGGGTTCTCGTTTTGCAGGTGTTGTTGATGGTGCTGCGACTATCGCTCAAGACAGCCGCTGCGTGCTATACATCTGGTATGACAACGAGTTTGGTTACAGCTGTCAGGTTGTTCACTGTATGGAACAAATGATGGGCGTTCGTTACAAAACTTACCCAACAAAATAAGCTCAGGGATTCATTAATCTGGGTAAGCTCAGATTAATTAGCAGAATATCGCCCCGGAGTTTCCGGGGCAAAACTCCACAACACTATACCTATAATAATCCCCCGTAGTTGCCACTTTCTTGTTAGAAAGTGGCTTTTTTGCGTTCAGCGTAAACTGTACACCCGTTCATGTTTGATTCATTTACCCTAGGTTAATCTAGCCATGCAATTGAGAGGTAGTAATTATGAATAGAGTTATTTCTGGTATTCTGGCGTTGTTTATTGGTGTATTCACCCTTCTGTTTAGCTTGATCATGGTGATTCCATTGACCATTGCTGCGGTCATCACAGGCAAAAAGATTGAGAAATCCCTTAAGATGAATCGCTCTGCTTCTTCGCAGCAAAATGATCGCTCGGTACTAGAGGGAGAATATGAAGACGTATCAAAATAAAAAGGAAAAACTAGAATATATGATGCGTAAAAAGACGGCTTTAGCATTTTACTTGGCAGCTGCTGCAACGGCTGTCATGGTTGGCTGTACAACCCAGACTCAAGACCCAGCGTTTGATAAAGCTCAGCGCCTACCTAGCTATTCTCAAAATAGTTTTGAACAGTATGTGACAGAGACGAAACGGTGGCTTGAACACAACCGCCTGTTCATGACAGAGGATAAATCCACCGAACTTAACATGGTGCTGCCAAAAGAGTACCGACCAGAAAACCCAAACGGTCAGGGTGTATTGCTGGTACACGGTTTAGGTGACTCTCCCTACTCTTTCACTGACGTCGCCACTCATCTCGCTAAGCAAGGCTACTTGGTGAGAACTATATTACTTCCTGGACATGCGAGTAAAGTTGGCGACCTTCAACTCCCTACACTAGAAGACTGGCAAGGTGTCGTCAGCCATCACATTGCACTGCTAAAGAAAGACACCAGCTCAATATGGCTGGGAGGTTATTCTACGGGCGCTAATCTAGTGACTGCCGAAGCGTTAAACGATGAGACTGTCAACGGTTTGCTACTTTTCTCCCCTGCGCTGCAACCTTACTCTGATTCCGTTAAGTATGCCGAACTGGCGAGCTATTTCATTACATGGGCAGACCAAGATCCTGAGGACAACCCGCTCAGATACAACTCTCTGCCAATGAGCGCGGCTGCAGTTTATTACCAAACCTCCGCTGAGGTGCGCGAGCAACTGTCTACTAAAGAGTACCTGAAGCCAGTATTTATGATGATGAGTGAGGGCGATAAAGTCGTTAGTACTCAGTTTGCCATCGAAACTTTCAGCCAAAAGATGCCGAATCCTAAAGGGCACATCGTCTGGCAAGGTGAGGATGACCTAACAGAGCCTCGCTCGACCAGATTCAGCATGAACTTACCCGAGCAACGCATTTCAAACGGCTCTCACATGGGGCTCCTTTTCTCCCCTAACAACCCTAACTACGGAGTAAACGGCAGCAACTTAATCTGTAGCAATGGACAAGGCGAAGACAACGAAGCACGTTGCTTATCTGGCGATACAATGTGGTACTCAGCGTGGGGATACACCGAGCCTAACAAAATCCATGCAAGACTGACTTACAATCCTTATTTTGAACAAAGCATGCAAATAATGGATAAAGTGATGGCTTCCCCATCTTCATAGCCTCTTTAAGCCCGATTTTGTCGGGCTTTTTGCTCTCTGACCGTGCTCAAAATAAACAATAAGAACTAAACTCTAATAGTTGTTGCAGATAATTAACCAGTTTGTTATTTAATATTAAACCACATACAACAATAACAACTAAGGATTGACAGATGAGCAATGGTCAACGCGATATTACGTTACGTTTTCTAGCAGAACCGGGAGACGTTAACTTTGGGGGGAAAGTCCACGGCGGCGCTGTGATGAAGTGGATCGACTTAGCAGCCTACGCCAACGCTGCGGCGTGGAGTGGCAAATACTGTATTACCGCCTATGCGGGTGGGATTCGTTTCGTAGCACCGATTCATGTCGGTAACCTTGTCGAAGTAAGCGCTAAGGTCATCTATACCGGAAGGAGCTCAATGCATATCGCCATTGATGTTCAAGCAAGTGACCCAAAAGAGATGAACAATCGCTTAACGACTCACTGCATTGTCATTATGGTTGCGGTCGATGAGAACGGCACCCCGACTTCTGTTCCAGAGTGGATTCCAGAAACGCCAGAAGATATTGAATTGCGCGATTCAGCAATCCGTCTAATGAACATGCGTAAAGAGATTGGAGAAGAAATGGAAGCACACGTTAAGTATCTAAAATAGTGAGCTTTCTGCCAAATTGGAGGCCAAGTGCCTCCATTTAAGAACTAGTCACCGTAACGCCACATTTCTGTCATTTTTCCTTCATCTTGATTTGATTAAATCCGCTGACTAAATCAAACATTGCGTATGAAGGAACGTCTCTTGGAACTCAACGAAACCACTTTGAGTGAAACTACATTGTCAAACTTGAAAGCTGTTGAGTACCAGTGGGTTCGTACCATGTATGTTGAAGGTTATGGTGAAGATGAGATCAATCACTATATCCGCACCTGCTTTGGCGGAGACGATACCTTTGCAGATCTATTTCGAAAAGTCGCCCTCTCTCAAGAAAGCATCTATGTGCTTTTGCAATATCTTGGCTGTGCGCCCTCAAGTCGGGAACTTTAACCAGAACAGCGTGCTGCTGACCGCAAGTTAATGCAACAGACACCACTGTTGCAGATTAGAACTTATACCTAGTCGCACCAACTCATCCCGTTGATTTCAATCCAACCTAAGCACTTTATACTACTCTGACTTAGCGTTATTCAGGCATAAAAAAACCCGGGACAAAGCCGGGTTATGGTTACAAAAACTGTTAGTAGTGAAATAGTAAGGAATCTAGCTAACAGCCAGCTATGCGTAACGCCAGTTCTGCTCTCTACTTAACTGATCGGCGGCCAAACCAAAAGTGTTAAGCTGAGAAACAAAATGGGCGACCTCGCGGTCGCCCTTATCGTTCTTATTAACCTTTCACACCACCAGCGGTCAATCCTCCGACCAACCAGCGCTGTGCAAGCAAGAATACGATGGTTATTGGTAATGCAGACAATACTGCTGCTGCTGCAAAATCGCCCCACAGATAGTTCTGAGGGTATAGATACTGCTGCATACCAACCGCTAATGTATATGAGTTTACATCAGAAAGTAGTAAAGATGCTACTGGAACTTCACCCACTACACCGATGAACGACAGAATGAACACTACTGCAAGGATAGGCACAGACAATGGTAGTAGTACCAATCTGAATGCTTGCCAAGGCGTCGCGCCATCTAGTGCTGCTGCTTCTTCTAGCGAATTATCAATCGTTTCGAAGTAGCCTTTAATCGTCCATACGTGAAGTGCGATACCACCCAAGTAAGAGAAAATCAGACCACCATGCGTGTTCAAACCAAGGAACGGAATGTACTGACCTAGCTTATCGAATAGGGCATAAAGTGCTACGAGCGCAAGTACCGCAGGGAACATTTGGAAAATCATCATCGCTTTAAGGATGGTGTCTTTACCTTTGAAGCGCATGCGAGCAAATGCGTATGCAGAAGTCGTAGACAGCGCAACGATAAGAATCGAGCTAATGCCTGCCACTTTCACTGAGTTCCATAACCAAGTTAATACAGGGAATGGCGGCGGCGTTACACTGCCATCTGCGTTAGTCACCGAAAATCCAAGCGCCAGTTTCCAGTGCTCTAACGACGGATTATCAGGAATAATGCTACCCGTTGCGAAATTACCCTCACGGAACGAAATTGCAATTACCATCAACAGTGGGAAGATGATTGATGCTAGGAACACCCACATAGCAATATGCGTTGCCCATACACGGTATTTAAGTGATTTACCTTGTACCATTGCCATTGGAATCTCTCCTTAATCCTGAGACAGCTTAGTGAAACGTAGGTTGATTAGGGCAAGCGCACCAACCAATAGGAAGATAAGCGTTGCAATCGCACTTGCTAGACCGAAGTCTTGGCCACCAGCACCTTCAAACGCAATGCGGTAGGTGTAGCTTACAAGTAGGTCTGTGTAACCTGCTGGCTCAGAAGTACCAATCATGTTTGGACCACCTTGAGTCAGAAGCTGAATCAATACGAAGTTGTTAAAGTTGAATGCGAAACTTGCGATAAGCAGCGGAGTAAGCGGCTTAATCATCAACGGCATGGTGATCTTACGGAAGTTGTCGATGAAGTTCGCACCATCGATAGCTGACGCTTCATACAAATCTTCTGGAATCGCTTTTAGCAGGCCCATACACAGAATCATCATGTAAGGGAAACCTAGCCATACGTTGACAATCAGCACCATGCTCTTAGCCATGATTGGGTCAGAGAACCAAGCTGGGCTAATGCCAAATAGTGCCTCTAGCATCATGTTGATCTCACCAAAGCTTTGGTTAAACAAACCTTTGAAGATCAGAATCGAAATAAACGCAGGCACCGCATAAGGAAGAATCAGCAGCACACGGTAAATTGCACGACCTTTAAGCTCTTCCCACTGCACCACACTCGCAAGTACCAGGCCGATTACCACGGTTAGACCAACAGTTAGTGCAGAGAATAGTACCGTCCAGATAAAGATGCTGATGAATGGTTCTTTAATGCCATCATCTTTCCAAACACGCTCGAAGTTGTGAGTACCAATATCAACGATAAAGCCCGGTGAAACGGTTGAGCCAACGAACTGCCCTTGTTCATCGACTGGTTGATAGAAGCCCACTTCCATATTTGGACGCAAGTATTCTTGAGTACGATTGTTAAAGATCGTCTCACCATCATCTTGAAGAGTGTATAGAGGCACAACCGCAGCGAACTTACGTAGGCCGCTCATGCGAATGTCTTCACCCGACGGTAGGTGCAGATCTAAGCCACCTAGCGCGTTTTTGTTTTTGATGATGGTTTTGATTTTTTCTTTCTCGCCAGCTACTGAGTCGACTGGAGCTAAGTCCATATCTGACGCAGATAGAGTGGCAAGGTTGAAAGTATCGGTTGCTAGCAGTTGATCGCCCTTCTTAACAGCAAGGCGGTGGCCGTTATCTGTTTTGTACAGAGTAAACGGGTAGCTATCGCCGCTTTGGAAAGTACGGTCCATTAAAACCGACTGAGCACGTTCAAAGGAAAGTTGGTTTTTCGCACTGTAGTTTGTGAAGGCAAGACCGACGGTATACGCAAGTGGGAACAGGATGAACAAAATCATGCCCGCAATACCAGGGTAGATGTAACGGTGTGCGTAGGTCTTTTTACTACCGAAAATAAATAACGCGAGTGCGGTTAAGATTAGGGTCAGAATGGCAAAGGCCATCTCACCGCGAGAATACATAAGAATTGTGGCATATCCATTAATGATACCCACAGAGCCCAGTAAGCCCCATTTAATGAATACACTTTTACTTGATGGCAAGCTCGTTGTTGTAGACGCCATCGCATCTGTACCTTGAACTGACTGCATAAAAGAACCTGCTAGCGATAATAAAACTTGAAAATGAAGGAGGGGTTACCCCCTCCTTAAAAGGGTAGAACTTAATTATTTAGTCATTTGTTTTTCTGCATCTGCAAGTGCTGCATCTACAGTTTGACGACCATCAACGATGTTGATGATTGCGTTTTTCGCGCTGCCCCAGAATGCGTTCATCTGAGGGATGTTTGGCATGATTTCGCCGTTCATCGCGTTATCCATTGTCGCTGCAATGCGCTTGTCTGCATCTAGCTCACGTTGGAAAGAGTTAAGCGCTACCGCACCCAGAGGCTTATCATTGTTAACTTTACGTAGACCGTCGTTAGTCAGTAGGTAGTTCTCGATGAACTCAACCGCTAGATCTTTGTTTGGAGAAGCTGTGCTAATACCCGCCGTTAATACACCAACGAATGGCTTAGAAGACTGACCGTTAAACTTAGGTAGCGTCGTTACGCCGTAGTTGATACCAGATTTCTCGATGTTACCCCATGCCCAAGGACCGTTGATTGTCATCGCAGTCTTACCTTGGTTGAACGCAGACTCAGAAACTGAGTAGTCCATGTCTGAAGAGATAACGCCTTTGTCAACAAGGCCTTTAACAAAGTTCATTGCATCTTTAACGCCGTCGTTTGCGATACCCGCATCTTTCACGTCGTAGCCTGCTGCACCATATTTAAACGCGTAACCACCGTCAGCTGCCATTAGCGGCCAAGTGAAGTACGGTTCTTTTAGGTTCCACATGATTGCAGATTTACCGTCTTTCTTAAGTTGCGCGTCTAGCTCAGCAACTTCTTCCCAGCTCTTAGGTGGGTTAGGCACTAGATCTTTGTTGTAGATTAGCGATAGAGATTCTACAGCTACTGGGTAACCGATGATCTTGCCATCGTATTTAACTGCGTCCCATGCGAAATCTACAATGCCTTCTTTGATTTCTGCAGATGGTTTAATCTCAGCAAGTAGACCAGCTTCAGCGTAACCACCAAAACGGTCGTGAGCCCAGAACACAATATCAGGACCATCACCAGTCGCTGCCGTTTGAGGGAACTTATCTTGAAGCGCATCAGGGTGAGCAACAGTCACTTTAATACCTGTGTCTTCTTCAAATTGTTTACCTACTTCAGCAAGTCCGTTGTAGCCTTTATCGCCGTTGATCCAGATAGTTAATTGACCTTCTTCGATAGCAGCATTTGCACCAAAAGAGCCAAGAGCAACAAGTGTTCCTAGTGCTACTGTGCTTAGGGCATTTTTCATGTTCATATCCTTTTTATATTTGTGTTGTAGGGCTCCACCAGAGGTTTCGCCGTATTTCAGCACTTATTTTCAGCCAAACTGACAAAAGGCTCATCCTCCTACTCCCTACGCCCTCGCTATTATGGACTATTTTCGTGATCGTCATCGTTACAGGTTGGTGACCAAAGTCTCAAAACAATCTCTTTGTGTGATCGATTTCAATGTAATCGAACAGAAATATTTGAACTCGGTCTCGCTACGCCTTCTGCGCCCTGTCGTACCTCCTCCCCTCCTACTACCCCTACAAAAAATCAGAATAGGAGGATGTAGTAGAGGGGTGAAATCCGCAAACTACAGTCATCCAAGAGTGGATGGTAAGAACCCTTTCCAGTAACACGTGTTTCATGGTGACTGGTTACAATGCCGCTAGGGTTTGCGAATGAGTGCACAAGTCACGTAGGTATTCAGGAAACTGATTCGTTCGGGGGAGAAGCTTGTGTCACACGGGGGAAAGCAAACCTGAATTTGGCTTGGTGGGTGATGTGAGGACTCCATCACCCATATTTTCTTACATTCTGTTATATAGAATCCATTCCTTACCAAATTCCTACTATTATTGCCTGCTCCATAATTCATATAATGATAGGCAGTAAAATATAAAAAATTGATCGAGGGCGAGCTAGATGGCGAGTGTCACGTTAAAAAATGTATGTAAAGCTTACGGTGACGTACTAATTTCCAAAAATGTTGATTTAGATATCAAAGAAGGTGAGTTTGTTGTCTTCGTTGGTCCATCAGGTTGTGGTAAATCAACGCTACTACGCTGTATTGCAGGCCTAGAAGACATCACATCCGGTGATCTCTACATTGGTGATGAGCGCATGAATGACGTCGAGCCATCCAAACGTGGTGTTGGTATGGTATTCCAGTCTTACGCTCTTTACCCTCACTTAAACCTATACGACAACATGTCTTTTGGTCTTAAGCTAGCAAAAGCTGACAAAGGTGAAATCAGCAAGCGTGTTGAACATGCCGCTGAAATTCTACAGCTTAGCCATCTTCTTGAGCGCCAACCTAAAGCGCTATCAGGTGGTCAGCGTCAACGTGTTGCGATTGGTCGTACGCTAGTTTCACAACCAAACGTGTTCCTACTTGATGAGCCGCTATCTAACCTTGATGCCGCACTTCGTGTACAAATGCGCTCTGAAATCACTAAGCTTCAGCGCAAGCTTGGCTGTACCATGATTTATGTAACGCACGACCAAGTAGAAGCCATGACCATGGCAGATAAGATCGTTGTACTAGACGCAGGATTTGTCTCTCAAGTTGGTCGCCCACTAGAGCTTTACCACTACCCAGAGAACCGTTTTGTCGCTGGTTTCATTGGCTCACCAAAAATGAACTTTATGAGTGTCTTCATTGAAGCGGCTGAGAAAGATCGTGTCATGGTTCAGCTTGCTAATGGCACTGCGTTCTGGATTCCAGTTGATGGAACAACGGTTACTCGCGGTGAACGTATGTCGCTAGGTATTCGTCCAGAGCACTTGCTACCAGCAAACGAAGGTGATGCGACTATTGAAGGTGAAGTTAACATCGTTGAAAAACTAGGCAATGAAACTCAAGCCTATTTACACATCGATGCAGCCGATGCCGATATGATTTACCGCCAACCTGACACGCTAGATGTCGAACCAGGCGATAAACTGTCAGTAGGTATCCCTGCGCACCGTTGTCACCTATTCCACAGCGATGGCAAAGCGTGCCGCCGTCTGTACAAAGAAGCGGGTGTTGAATTCGAATAACCGCTAATCTGAGACAAAAAGCTCCTTTGATAGGAGCTTTTTTGTTTGTGCGTTAATCAAATCTCAATTGCCAGCCCAATTAAGATGAGTTCGAAGAGTCGTTATCCTTAGGTTTTTGATAAGGTTCTCCCATTCGTTTAAACAGTCCTTCCATCAGTTCCATAGGCAGTGGAAAGGCAATGGTCGAACTCTTTTCTCCGGCAATCTCCGTCAGCGTTTGCAAGTAACGCAATAGCATCGCATTGGGTTGAGTCGCCATTTTACTTGCTGCTTCAACGAGCTTTTCAGATGCCTCCATTTCACCAGAAGCATGTATCACTTTCGCCCTTCGTGAGCGCTCTGCCTCCGCTTGTTTAGCAATCGCGCGAATCATACTCTCATTAAGATCCACGTGCTTGATTTCGACATCCGACACCTTAATGCCCCAACCATCCGAACGAGCATCAAGAATCGTCTGAATATCTGTATTGAGCATCTCTCGATTAGCAAGCATCTCATCAAGTTCATGCTGCCCTAATACAGAACGTAAGGTCGTTTGCGCCAATTGAGACGTTGCCGCTAAATAATCCTCTACATTGATGATGGCTTTTTGGGCATCGACCACTCGAAAATAAATAACTGCATTGACTCTAACAGATACGTTGTCACGACTAATGACATCTTGACTCGGCACATCCATCACCACTGTTCGCATATCGACTTTGACGATTTGTTGAATCATGGGAATAACAATGATCAATCCTGGCCCCTTGACCATTTGAAAACGCCCGAGGAAAAAGATGACGCCGCGCTCATATTCGCGTAACACGTGGAACATGCTGAAGGCAATCAAAAGTACCAACACGACAATCAGCACTGGGGTCAGCATGCCACTAGTGATTATTTGTTCCATCATAGCCACTTCCTTGCTGTTTACTAATTTTTAAACTCAGACCGTCAATGGCCTCAACTATGACAATATCTCCACGAGAGAAACTGTCATCACCATGCGCAGCCCAGCGCTCACCCGCTATATGCACATAACCTTCCGCTGTAAAGCTGTTTTCGACAACCGCTTGCTGACCAATCAGGTATTCGACGCCACTCACCACCTGACTTTGTCTAAGCTGCAATACTCTGCGTAAAACAAACACAACAAACGCTGCTGATAGCACCGCAATGGAATAGATAAGATTTAACGAGACTTGTAGCTCAGGTAGATCACTTTCAATGAGGAATATCGAACCTAAGACGAAAGCAATGACACCACCAAAGCCTAAAATGCCGAAACTTGGCATAAGCGATTCAGCCACCAATAGACCTATGCCTAGCAGAATTAAACCCATTCCGACGTAGTTCACTGGCAACATCTGAAAAGCGTAAGTTGCAATAAGTAGACAAATCGCACCGACGACACCAGCCACGCCAAACCCAGGGCTGTAAAATTCTAGCAACAAGCCATAGATACCGATCATCATTAAGATATACGCGATGTTCGGATCGGTGATAGTAGAGAGAAACTGATGGCGCCAATCCGGTGTTTTATACTCGACTTGTGCCCCAGCAGTTGCTAACGGAGTGTTTGTATCATTTAGGCTAACAGTTAGCCCATGAGATTGGATAAGGAGTTGTTCAGGGGTGTCTGCAATAAGATTAATCACATTTTGCTCTAACGCTTCACTTGATGAAAGTGTGGCAGCCTCTCTAACCGCTTTTTCCGCCCACTCTGCATTCCTACCTCGCAGCTGCGCCAGCGATCGGATATAAGCAATAGAGTCATTAAGCATTTTCTTTTCCATTGCCGAAGGCTCATTTGGCGCCTCATCGGATTTTTCTGGGCTCGCTCCACCTATGCTTACTGGAGTCGCCGCTCCCAATGTGGTCGCAGGTGCCATTGCTGCAATATGGCAAGCATACAGAATAAATGTACCGGCACTGGCAGCGCGCGCGCCTTGAGGGTAGACCAAACACAAGATAGGAATTTTTGAGGCGAGGATCGATTGGTTGATCTCTCTAAGGCTGCTGACTAGGCCACCGGGAGTATCGATTGTCAGCACGAGAGCGGAGATATTGGGGGTTTGGTTTGCTAAAGTAATTTCTTCAATCACGTAGTCCCCCACAGCAGGGCCGATTGCTCCGCTGATATTAATAACAGGAACCACCTTGGTCGCATGAGGCGCCGGCTCACTTGAGCTAAAAACAGATGGTCCTGACAAGAGTACAAAGCAAAACATAAGTGCTTTGACAATCCGCAAGGGCATCTGACTTCCCCATTTTTCAGTCTATTATCAGTTTAGACTATTTAACTCGAATTAATATTGGCGCTTGATGTTCAGCCAAACAAAAATGGAGAGCCGAAGCTCTCCATTCAAACATTGTAGCGAGACTACTTCTTAATTGGCGTGTAGCCGTACTCTTCAATCAAAGATTTTGCTTGGCTGCTGTTTAAGTAATCAATAAATGACTTAGAGTCTTCATCAACTTTGTCAGGGTTGTATAGAACAAGGAAAGGGCGAGATAATTCATACTGACCCGTAGCGATTGTTTTGTTGCTCGCTTCTACCCCTTCAAACTGGATCGCTTTGATTGAGCTATCCACTGAGCCTGTAGAAACAAAACCAATCGCTTGCTTATTGTGGTTAACAATCGTCTTCACCATGCTGTTGCTGTTTACCACTAGGTTATCTGGGTTAATATCTGACACAAGACGACTATTAATGATTTTCGTCAATCCCATCAAGCTTTCAAAGCTGTAACGCGATCCAGAAGAAGCTTCACGCGTGACAACCGCGATTTTTTGATCGTTTCCACCTAGCTGTTTCCAGTTAGTAATCTTTCCTTTGTAAATATCAAACAGCTGCTCACGAGTGACATTTTCAATCGGGTTAGATTTATTCACCACCACTGCCAATCCATCAAAAGCAATTGGCTTAACCGTGAGAGATTCATCTTGCTCACTTTCTGTTAGGTAACGAGAGCTCATACCTACATCAGCGACACCTTTCTTAACCAACGTAATGCCTGCCGACGAACCGATGCCCTGAACCGCTACGTAGCTGTCTGGGTGAGTGCTGTTGTAATCTTCTGCGAGCACATCCATGACACGAGCTACCGAAGTCGAGCCTGAAACATTCACCTCTTTAGCCAACGTTGGCACTGAAAACAGTGATGTAGATAAAAGTGCAGCCAACGCAACACGAACCATAATAAACTCCCCACTAATAGATGTGACTGGTTATAACTAAACAGCGCTATGTTATTGCGGTTAGATGACATTTTTGTGAAAGCCTATGCAGACAATGAAATATCTAGTACATACTATGCTTAGGTTAGAGAAGTGTAACCTATTGCACAGATACTCATATTGTTGAAGCGAGAGCGTCATGGGGCTAGTGAGTTTACTACAACGTCAAGTCGAGAGCAGAGCGGAGCTTATCTGTAAGCAACGCAATCAAAGTACGCCTGCTGAATTGGGCAAAGCAAGCTTTGAAACCATGAACAATGGCGTCATTTTTATCAAGCAGCACTTTTTGCTTGATTCGAGCCATTGCAATTACATGAATCCAATCGCGAAAGTGGCGTGGAACGGCGATCTAAATCAATGGCAGCTGTTTATGCCACAAGAAACGGATAGTGAGCAGTGGGTGCCCTACCCATATTTAGCTCAAAGTAGCGACCTAACCGCTATTATGCGCGAAATCGATAAAGACCCGAAAGAGATGTTTTGGCAGAATTAGGAGAGCAAGTGCTCTCCTATCACTATTGTTCTAAAACTTGTAAGTCGAACCAATGTAGAAAGAACCCATCCCCAGGGTATGTTCCGTGGTTTTCTTGGTTAACGAATCTTCAACCTCAGCAGCAAACGCATCGACTTCATAGCCTGCTCTAACCGCCCAACCATCAAACATTGCAGGTGCATACTCAAGGCCGAGTCCTGCGCGTACAGCAAACGTACTTGAAGATTTGTTGTTCAAATAGGCTGTCGCCCCCGCATTTCCCACATCCCAGCTAACAATACCTGCGCCAATTACCCCGTAAGGTCTAAGGCCGTTGTCAAAGGTATAACCTAAATTGGCTGCCACCATAAGAGACTCACTGTCCATCGTCAGCGCCTTAGTGTTAGACAATTTGGTGTTTGCCGTGCCGTACTTTGTGTACTGAGCTTCAATCGCAGCGATCTTGTTAAACTGATAGCCACCAATCAGCTTGAATGATGCTCCATCTGTTTCAGTCGAAGTCGCGCCATCAGTAACACTTTTGCCAAATCCATCATCGTCGTAGCTCGTATCACCGATACCCGCACCAATATAAAAACCATCAACTTTCTGAGCTGCAAATGTCGGTAGCGCGACAAGCGCTGCAAGTAAAACAACCTTTTTCATCATTCTTACCTAATATTCCCTAATGAATAAAATCGGTTACAAGCTATAGGAATATCCAATAAGCGTCTTTATGCGAAATGTATAGAATTGTCGGCACTTTGTAATCACAGCACAAATGCTAATCAAGAAAGTATTTTCAAAACAGATAACGCACCTCTAGTTGGCGCAACAAAAAAGGCGCTGTAATAGCGCCTTTTGGGGTAACTCTAATGAGTTGATTCGTTACTCTGCTGAGGTTTCAGCTTCTGTCGCTGTCTTCACTTCTTCAAAGATTTGTGTCGGCTTGGCGACTAGGCTGCGGTTCTCCTGATTTACGTCAGTCAGAACCACCTCTAGCACATCGCCTAAGCGGTAAGTCACTTCTTTGTCGATTGAAACCGTACCATTTTCACCATTGCACTCAAGGCGCTCTTTGTTGGCTAAGATGAGTGAGCCTGGGATAAATGCCGCAGCGCCATTTTCAATCAAACGGATACGCATACCAGCACGGTTGATATCAAAAATCTCACCGTTGAACTTGGTCTCTTTAGCAGGTTCATCTGCAAGGGTGCGAGCATACAACCAATCACCAACATTGCGCTCAGCAATCTTGTGGTGCTTGCGATGAATCGCTAATTCTTCACCGACACTATCATCGGCAGTCTGCACTGGTTCTTTGCCTAAGATGTGCGCTTTAAGCATACGGTGGTTGATCATATCGCCATATTTACGAATTGGTGATGTCCACGTCGCGTATAGGTCAAGACCCATTGCATAATGCGGTAGAGGCTGGTTACCAATTTCGCTGTAAGCTTGAGCCTTGCGGATGCGGTTATCTAGGTAAGACGTTTCTTGGCTTCCCAACCAACGACGCAGCGCCGCAAACCCTTCTAGAGTCGCGATGGATTCAGCGGTAAACGGCAGTTCACCTTCTGGGTTTACCAGATTGACGACATCTTCGATCTTTTCCGGTTTGAAACCTGCGTGAGTGTTAAACACACCCGAATTAAAGCTTGATTGCAGCGTTTTGCCTGCACAAATGTTTGCTGTAATCATCGCCTCTTCTACTAGGCGGTTAGCGCTACGACGCATGTCTGCATGAATAGCGACAACATCGTTATCTTCACTCAGTTCAAATCGGTAGTCTGGACGGTCAGGGAAAACGACCGCATGAGTTTCACGCCACTCAGCACGAGCACGTGAAAAATCATACAGGTCACGAACGATCTCTGCGATTTCTTCACTTGGTTGCCAAGCATCTGAACTGCCATTTTCAATCCAATCGGAAACATGGTCGTAAGCCAAGCGAGCATGAGATTTAATGTTGGCAGCGAAGAACTTAATGTCATCACCGATAACACCCTCTTTCGTCACCGTCACACTACAACATAAAGCTGGGCGTGCTTCACCCTCAATCAATGAACATAAGTCATCGGCGAGGTCACGTGGAAGCATTGGAATATTTCTACCCGGTAGATAGATGGTAAAACCACGCTCGCGCGCCACTTTGTCCATATCACAATCAGGTGTGATGTAGGCAGTCGGATCGGCAATCGCAATCGTCAGTTCAAAATCACCAGATTCTGTCTTTTTAGCATGCAGCGCGTCATCCATATCTTTGGTTGACTCGCCATCAATGGTCACAAACGGAACGTGTGTCATATCGATGCGTTCAAGATCAGCGTCGTCTTTTAGCTCCCAGCTATCTAATCCTGCTGGTTCGCTATTTGGCAGATCATTTTGCGCCAAGGTTACCCACCAAGGTGCTATCTTGTCGTCTGCATCAGTAATTTTGTCGCTGATTTCGACAAAGAAGCCATTATCACCCTTAAGTGGATGACGAATAAGGTGTGCAACCACCCAATCACCCTCTTTAAGATCATCACTCTTGATGCCTTTACGTGTCTTAGCTTTTAAAGATAACTTTTTAAGTTGAGGATGGTCTGGTGTAACGTTCAGCTTGCCTTTGAATAGTTTAACTCTGCCAATAAAACGGTTAAGCCCTTGTTCAAGTAGCTCTTCTGGTTCAGCTTGCTCGCGATCTTTCTCTGTACGAATGATCGCTTTTACCTTGTCGCCGTGCATACATTTTTTCATGTACGGAGGTGGGATAAAGAAACTTGTCTTACTATCCACTTCAAGGAAACCAAAGCCTTTCTCTGTCGCTTTGATTGTGCCTTCTTTTTTAGGCAGGGTTTCTTGGATTTGCTGCTTAAGTTGAGCCAGTAAAGGGTTATCTTGAAACATCTATCTTGTTTTACCGAGTAAGTAACCGAAAAATTGCGCCCACTATATCACCGAGCCCTTGCCCCTGCTAGCGTAGAAGCATGACAATCTGGTGTTTAACGAACAATTCAATCAGTTAGCAATCCCCTAGATTTGTGCATAAATTTCGCACCCAATGCATCTAGATGAACAAGAACTACACAAAAATTCTCATATCAGGAAAAAATTGTGATGAAATTCAATTTTTTCTAGCTTTTTTTGTGCTTTTAGGGAATAATCCGCCCCCTCATATTGGTGGCCCCCTTCTGTTCATAGAATTTTTAGATGAACAGACAGTAAATAACACCAATATCTCTTACGTCCCTAGTGGCTTGATGCGATTTACGACTTTTCCGCATCTGAACGGAATCAGCTCTCAACTGGATTGGTATTGGAATTGGTAGAGCTCGTGGGACCTTTTGTTGACATTATATAGTAGGATCCCAATGACAGATTCTGTAATTCAGTTTAGCGATCTAGCGCTTAACGACTCTATCCTTTCAGCTCTTGATGGTATGGGTTTTGTTTCACCAACTCCAATTCAGGCTGCTGCTATCCCGCACCTATTGGCTGGTAAAGACGCACTAGGTAAAGCTCAAACTGGTACTGGTAAAACTGCAGCTTTCTCTCTACCTCTTCTAAACAAGCTAGACCTTGCACAGCGTAAGCCTCAAGCAATCGTACTTGCTCCAACTCGTGAACTAGCGATCCAAGTAGCGGCTGAAGTTAAGAACTTAGGTCAAAACATCGCTGGTCTTAAAGTTCTTGAGATCTACGGTGGTGCATCGATTGTTGATCAAATGCGCGCTCTGAAAAACGGTGCTCACATCGTTGTTGGTACTCCGGGCCGTGTTCAAGACCTTATCAACCGTGATCGTCTACACCTAGACGAAGTACACACATTCGTTCTTGATGAAGCGGATGAGATGCTAAACATGGGCTTCGTTGATGACGTAACTGAAATCATGGAGCACGCGCCTGAATCAGCACAACGTGTTCTATTCTCTGCGACTATGCCTCCAATGCTTAAGAGCATTGTTGAGCGTTTCCTACGTGATCCAGAGACAGTAGACGTTGCAGGTAAAAACCACACTGTAGACAAAGTAGAGCAGCAGTTCTGGGTTGTTAAAGGTGTAGAAAAAGACGAAGCAATGTCTCGTCTTCTAGAAACTGAAGAGACTGACGCGTCAATCGTATTCGTACGTACTCGTCAAGACACTGAGCGCCTAGCGGATTGGCTATGTGCACGTGGCTTCAAAGCTTCTGCACTGCACGGTGACATTCCTCAGTCTCTACGTGAGCGTACTGTTGATCACATCAAACAAGGTGTTATCGACATTCTAGTTGCTACTGACGTTGTAGCACGTGGTCTTGACGTTCCACGTATCACGCACGTATTCAACTACGACATCCCATTCGATGTTGAGTCTTACATCCACCGTATCGGCCGTACAGGTCGTGCTGGACGTAAAGGTAAAGCGATCCTTCTAGTTCGCACTAACCAACTACGTATGCTTCGCACTATTGAGCGTGTAACTAAGTCATCAATGGAAGAGATTCAACTTCCACACCGCGACAAAGTTGCAGAAGCTCGCGTAGCAAAACTTGGTGCAGAGCTTGAAGCAGATAAAGAACACAAAGCACTAGAGAAGTTCTCTGAGCTAGTTGAAAAACTACAAGAATCTCTAGAGCTAGACGCGGCAACACTGGCTGCTATTCTTCTTAAGCGTCAGCAAGGTAAGCGCCCACTATTCTACATTGGCGAAGACCCAATGATTGAAGCGATTGAGCGTGACAAGCAGCGTCGTAAAGAGCGTCGTGAAGGCGGCCGTGATGGTCGTGGTCGTGACCGCAACTTCAACAACCAAGACTGGGATACATACCAGCTGCAAGTTGGTCGTGAGCAAGGCGTTCAGGTTAAAGACATCGTTGGCGCATTGGCAAACGAACTTGGCCTAGTTAAAGGTTCAATCGGTGCGATTAAACTAGCTCAAGGCGAAACTTACGTTCAGCTACCAAAAGCAATGTCTTCTGAGACAGCTAACAAGCTACGTAAACTACGCATTCGTCAGAAAGAAGTTGGCGCAGTAGTGTGTGACTTTGATGATTTCCGCGAGCCTCGTGGTCGTCGTGATGGCGGTCGCCGTGACGGTGGACGTCGCGATGGTGGCGGTTACCGTGGTAATCGTGATGGCAACCGCGAAGGCGGCTACCGTGGTAACCGTGACGGAAACCGCGAAGGTGGCTACCGTGGCAACCGTGAAGGCGGTCGTGGTAATCGCGAAGGTGGTCGTCGTGATGGCGAGCGTCGCTTTGACCGTAACCGTGGTGGAGATCACCGTGGTAACTACCGTGGCGAACGTGGCCATGGTCGTGGTAACCGCGAAGATTAATCACCTCTGCTAGCAAGCATTAAAAAAGGAGCCAAATTTGGCTCCTTTTTTTGTCCGTTGATTTTGCGCTGCTTCAACCAAACTCTTGATACAAAAAAGCCATTTGGCAGAAGCAAATGGCTTTGTTAGATTAACTCTGATTATTCGCTATCAGGTTTAGGCGGCGTTTTCTTCTTAGGAATAAACACGCTATCACCCACTGCCACATTCTGGTGGAAGCTCTTGTCACGCTTGACTGGTTTCTTAGTTGATTTTTTCGCTTGCGGCTTGGCATTCTTAGTCGCTTTGCCCTTGTTACGGAAATCAGGTTTACGTGGCTTCAAGCCTTTAAACTTGCCTTTTAACCCTTCAAGCTCAGAGAAGTTTAAGTCTTGTTGTAAATAAGCCTCTACACGCTTAAAACTATCCCAGTCTTTAGGGCCTACCAGAGAAACGGCGTCACCTTTATTACCAGCACGGCCTGTACGACCTACACGGTGAACATATTCTTCAGTGTGCTTTGGCATGTCGAAGTTAACGACATGGGTAACGTTAGCGATATCTAGCCCACGAGAAGCAACATCTGTTGTGACCAGTATTTTGAACACAGCACGCTCAAACTGACTCATGATGGTATTGCGTTGAGTCTGGTTTAAGCTACCGCTAAGCGCGATTGCTTTAAGTTTCTTCTCGTTAAGCTTTTCTGTTAAACGTTCTGTATCGACACGCGTCGCAGTAAAGATAATCAGCTGTTTGTATTCTGCTTCTTCTAGAATGCGCTCTAAGATTGCTTCTTTATGATCAAGATGATCACACAGGTAGAACTTCTGAGTAATGTCAGTGTGCTTTTCTGTAGCCGCGCCAATTGCAATACGTTTTGGAGCATCTAGCATCTCCATTGCAATATCGTTAACTTCAGCATGGTCTAACGTTGCAGAGAACATCAACGTTTGACGGCGGCGGTGTTTAGCAGCGTTGTGAATACGGCGCAGTTCAGGTGCAAAACCTAGATCGAGCATACGGTCAGCTTCATCAAGCACAAGAGTTTCGAGGCCATCTAGAAATAGAGAGCGATGCTCAAGGTGATCAGCTAAACGTCCAGGTGTAGCGACAATAAACTTAGGGTAACGACGTAGCGCTTTAACCTGATCGTTAAAGTTTTCACCACCAACAATTAGGGTCGCGTCATAAGACAATCCACCTAACATCGAACGCAACTCACCATACACTTGCTTTGCAAGTTCACGGGTAGGAGCAAGAATCACTGCGCGCGGGTCTTTTGCAGAGAATGCTTTGTTTTTTAGCGACTTGTGCAGCATAGGCAATACAAAAGCTAGTGTCTTACCAGAACCTGTCTTTGAAGACGCCAACAGATCTTTACCAGCAATCGCGACAGGTATCGCGCGCTGTTGAATTTCTGTCGCCTTCTTAAAGTCAAAGTGCTTCAAGTTCTTTAGTAAGCGATTGTCTAAACCTAAATCTTTAAAGTGCAAAGTATTCTCCAATTGGTTACACAGCGTTGTCACCACAGCTCAAATGGCTTCGTACAACACGAATTATTCTAAAAACAGGCTATGATAACTGGATTCACTCTAAGAGGATAGAGATCACAGAAAATATTCTTTTGCCCTTACTTTTACTCTAAATGTCAGCTCTATGTCTCTTACATCTATTGCTCTCACCAATGAGACGTAGCTCAACTAATTTGATAATTACTTAAATTCTTGGGTTTTTTTGACTTTTGCTGGCTTTAGCAAGCGTAGAATTAGGGCTACAC
This sequence comes from Vibrio tubiashii, assembly GCF_028551255.1. Lineage (NCBI taxonomy): Bacteria > Pseudomonadati > Pseudomonadota > Gammaproteobacteria > Vibrionales > Vibrionaceae > Vibrio > Vibrio tubiashii. The sequence continues at coordinate 1,286,935 of NZ_CP117030.1, forward strand.
TGATTGACGTCACTATACGATAAAAAGGTATAGGGCACATTATTGATACTTATTTATGCAAGGAGTTCTCTCATGAACAAAATGTTGATCGCAGCTGCAGCATCTTCTGTTCTTCTACTAGCGGGTTGTGCGTCTGGTCCAGACGAAGCGACAACGGCGAAAATGGATGAGCTAAGCAATCAAGTAAGCCAACTGAGCCAAGATGTTCAAGCGCTACAATCTGAAGTACGTAAGTCTGGTGACTCTGCGATGGCAGCACAAGAAGAAGCGGCACGTGCAAACGAACGTATCGACAACATTGCTCAGTCTTACACTAAGTAAGTCAAAGTTTTGATGCTAGTCGTTAATTATCAATAACTTAACTGACCACAACAAGTCAAATGGCGATGAAAGTGGCGACACATTTTTGTGTCGCCACTTTTGTTTTTGCCTATGTAAGCATATAAGATGGAATGAAATTTAATCCAATCGAAACAAGCTTTGTTTCGCCAACGAACTTTGATCTAAATGGTTGATAACGTGGTGTGACTTAAGCACTAGAAATCAACACATGGTGGCAGATTAAAATAGCTCTCCAACTTTAGTTGAGCGCATTTGGGCTTGTTCTCTTTGCGCTATGCTATAAAATTGTCAGTACAAGGTCATATTGGCTTATATCTCGGAGACTCCGGACATCATTATCGCTAAATACTGTTGTGTTATGTGATCTATTCAACATTCAACGTAACACGTATTAGGTTAAATGAACCAAAAGGATAAAGTATACTTTAGCAAATCATCAACATAGAGCTATACATCATGCTTGACTGTAAAAAACAAATTGTTAACAACAACCATTCCCAATATTTGACCGATTTTAAAAATAATGGATTCTGCATTATTCCAAAAGCGATAGACCAATCCTTAGTTGACATGTGCAACTACTCCATTGACTCATTTCTAAATAAAAATAAACCACTATTGAAACAACATAATCTTTTGCCTAACGGGATGCTTCAAAGAGCTATAAATCTACACCGTTCTATAAAACCACTTCAGAAAGTATTTTGTGAAGCCATGGACTCCGGAAGTTTAGTGTGTGACATGCACGGTCAGGCAACTCTTCACACTTCTTTATTTTTTGAGCTTGGTTCACAACAGCCTTTACATCGTGATACTCCATATTTTTACTCGGGAACGGACAACGGGTACATGGGTGTTTGGGTTGCTCTAGATGATGTTGATGAAGAAAATGGCGCATTGGTTGCTATTGAAGGCAGTCACAAACTACCAGAAGCAGACTTAGAGAAGTTAAAGAATAAATTTTACCCAAATGAAGATGTTCCTCCATCTTGTACAGAGTTATTCAACGCCTACAATGACGAGATATTAGCTCTTGCTACTCAAGCCGGCCTTAGAAAAGTGGTGTGTAACGTGAATAAAGGCGATATGATTATATGGAATCCAGCAACTCTGCATGGTGGCCTTCCTCACCATGATACGAATCGCACTCGGCGCTCTTTCGTAATGCATATCACGCCTAAAAATATGCCTATGATGCATATGGACTATTTTTTCCATCCTGACAGAGAAGTACCGAAAATTAATAAAGACTACATAGAAGTTGGGGAAAGATTGGTATCTAATGGAGACCATGTTGATTTTATGCACAAAAAAACTTTTTCTGTTGAAGAGTTAAGTACTTTTTAACTAAGTGCTTTGAGAAACAAAACTGGACTACTAGACCGACCCATCAGAAAGATTTATGTTTAACTTTCGATTTAAATACTACCGTTACGTCCCTCCATGAATACAGGACGAACTAATTTCACAGCTTCCGAAGTGTAGACATCTGATAACTCAAAGTTAGTTTTTAAATATAGAGGAAGGTTGCTGAATATGTAGCTTTCCTTAAACTTATCTTCTCAATCTCAGCAACGTGATAGCCTATGTTAATCGACCAAAATTCCCATAGTTAATTTAATCCGCGCTTCCTATTAGTTATCCTGGTTACTCAAGGCTAAGCAATGGTAATACTTCTTCAGCCTTCCTAGTCACCCAAGTCATAACGGAATCATCTAGAATCAACCATAGCATAATACGTTGATGACATTCATTGAACTATTCCTTAAGGTTAGCTGTGAGGGTGACAAGCTTAGTTTCACCTTCCAGAACAAATCCGCCATATAAAATGGTTCATTGTTTTCTTTCCTAAAAAGGTACTTCATCTTTTTACACCGCGCTTCGCGCCATTCGTCCTAACCAGAACACTGAACCGCCACTCGGCTTAATTCGAAAGCCTGCGCGAATAAGGGTTTAACAGCGACCATTTCTGTTTGTCCATAGATAATGACACGTTTTGCTCACGACAGTTTAATTCCCCAGACTAAATCAAGCTGAGTTAACTCGTTATTAATGACACCAACTGAAGAGACATTTTACATAAATCTTAGATCAGTATTGGTGATTGCTTTAAAGTTGATTCCGAGTTGTTCGCAAACCATACGACAAAGCAGATTATCAATTACATTTAGCAAAGATGGCGATAGAATTTACTGACACTGGTAGTTATTGAACAATATTGGAAAAAGCGCACCTTTCTAAGCCACTGATATGGTTTGAGAAGCATTGATATTACGGAATTCACGAAAGGGCTACGCATTACACTAAGTAATTTCTTTTTCCTTCAATTTATCGATGTCGGAGCGACGATTTCGACTGGTACACCATTTTGAGCCAATATTACAGCTCTCGCTTTCACATCCGATTGGTCGAATTCGTCTAACCACCAGCTAAGCTCTTGTGGTACCTCTAGCGCTTTTTTTACGCCATCACTACGAGTTAACGGCTCGTGTGCTTCTAGGAACACACTACGATCTGGTTCAAGCGCTACCTTAATAGGCTCGTTAATCACGGTCACTTTTTCACCCAGCTTAACTTGAGGGAAAAGCCACTCGATATCCTTTGGCTCCATGCGAATACAACCCGAGCTTACTCGAAGGCCAATGCCGAAATCTTTGTTAGTCCCGTGAATAAGATAATCACCTGCACCATGAGCTAATCGAAGTGCGTACTCACCCAGAGGGTTTTCTGGTCCAGCAGGCACGACAGCGGGCAACTCAATCCCTTTTGCTAAATAGTCTTTACGAATCGAAGCAGGAGGAGTCCAAGTCGGATTTGGACGTTTTTGGCTGATAGAGGTTTCCATTTCAGGTGTGTCACGCCCTACTCGCCCGATCCCAACTGGGAATATATGCACTTGGTTAGACTCAGGCTCGAAATAGTAAAGTCGAAGTTCCGCTAGGTTAATCACGATCCCTTCGCGATCAACATTCGGTAAGATGATTTGAGTCGGAATCGTTAACACATAGTCCGCTTTAGGTAAAAATGGATCGACACCTTTATTGGCAGCCATCAAAGACAAAAAGCCGACATCATATTGCTTAGCAATATTGGCGAGTGTCTCCCCTTCTTGTACCTGGTGGTACTGAGTTCGCCCAACAATACTACTGCCTTCAACTGGTAACTCATACGTCGCAGCAAAAAGAGGTGAGCTGACACAATACAAGAATGCGAGAAACTTACGCACCATTTAAACTTCCTTGGCTTCTTTATAGAGGCTTAAGGTTATCTCTCTTTCGGTCTTATGATCAACTATCGGTTCTGGATATGGCAAATCTTTAGCATTGCCCCACTTATGGGGTTGATGGATGTACTTGTCTGGCACGCTCAACAGCTCTGGAATCCAACGCCGAATAAAAGCGCCATCTGGGTCAAAGCGCTCTCCCTGCGTCGTAGGATTAAAAATACGAAAATAGGGTTGCCCATCACAACCTGTCGATGCACACCACTGCCAACCACCATTATTGGCAGCGTAATCGCCATCAATGAGTTTGGACATAAAATAGTGTTCACCAACACGCCAATCTACGTGAAGATCCTTAACTAGAAAGCTCGCCACTATCATTCTCAAGCGGTTATGCATCCAACCTGTTTGGTTAAGCTGGCGCATTGCAGCGTCTACAATCGGATAACCTGTTAAACCCTTCTTCCACGCATCGATAGCAGCAGTGGGATTGAGCCAGACTAAATTGTCTCCCCATGAAGTAAAGCTCTTACCTTGCGACAATTTTGGTTCAAAGTAAGCTAAATGCTGATAAAACTCACGCCAAATCAATTCACTTTGCCAAACCTCACGCCCTCCACTTAAAGGAAGGGATTGCTGGTACATGACACGTGCCATGCATTGTCTGACCGAGAGTGCTCCAATAGCTAAATAAGGTGAAAGAGTGCTTGTGCCATCAATCGCAGGAAAATCACGATGGGAGTGATAACTAGTAACCTTGTCACTATCGAATTTTCTTAACGCTTGGATTATCTGTTCAGTCTCTACAGCGTATCTTTCACTCGATTCTCTTGGGTAGTCAAAATCACACTGACTCGAAAACTCTGCCACACCATTTGATGTCAGCTTACCTTTTCTCTGTAGGGGAGTTATCTTTGTGACAGCGACTGGTTGACGATACATCGCTGCCAAGTAGGCGCGTTTAAACGGTGTAAATACCTTAAAGTAATCACCTTGCTTGTTAACCACGCTACCGGGCTTGAGAATGCATTTATCATCAAAGCTTTTGCACTCTATACCCTCAGTTGCGAGAAGCTCGGACAGTAACTCGTCTCTGCAGCGTTCATTGAGTTCATACTCTTTGTTGAGATAAACGCCGCTCGCACCTTCTTTCACGGCAACTTCAGCTACCAATCTCGCGGCATCTTTAAAAGATTCAGTTTGAGCATAATAGAGGGAGATGTTTTTCTTACTCAGATCGCTTTGCAGTGCCAACAGTCGGCGATAGATTAAGTCGGCTTGAATGGGAGCAAGGGCGTGCTCCTGCCAGGTTTGTGGTGTTGCAATATAGAGAGCAACCACAGGCTCTCCGCTCGAACACGCGCAGTTCAAAGCGGTATTGTCTTCGACTCGTAAATCTCGGCGCAACCAGACTAGCTTCATTTTAAGGCCTTAGGTTTCAATTAAGTCTGAAAGTAAAACCTCTCCAGGGAAGGATGATTTTATCTTTTCAACAGTGGCAGTTTGCCCTGCGGTAAGAGGTCGCGCGCTGTAAATGGAAATGGCAGCGTACGCACTCAGTCCTTCATGCTCAACCAGACCCGACAAGTCTTCAACCCCATCTATAATCACTAAGCTCTTACCCGACTCAGATAAATGTAGCGCCCAAAGGCGCGCATGGATGTTAACGCTATCGTAATTAATAAACAGGCATTTGCCAGATTTGGCAGCTTTGTTCTCTGACTCAATAATCGCATTAAGCCGAGCGACGAAGATAGACTCCATTAAGCCTTTTTGTAGCGCTCGCAGACCAATTTTGACCACAGATAATGCTTTCTCTGCTGGCTTAACAAACTGCTTTTGCACAACATCCAGTGGGTATTCTTTAAACACCGTAGCGACTATTGAATCCGCTTTCCCTTTGTTCAGCTCAGATAACGCTTGTAAGAAAGCGCTCACTTCGTCCAATTGTTCACTCGCAAGGTACTCTTCACCTTTATTGGGCTCATTGGACTCAAGTACATCTTTCACTTTACCAATCGGAACCCCTTTGCTGAGCCACCCTTGGATCTCTCCGATTAAGGCGATGTGTTCGTCGGTATACAAGCGATGGCCTTTTTCAGTCCTTTGAGGTTGCACTAAACTATAACGTCTCTGCCATGCGCGTAAGGTTACCGGTTTTACCCCGGTAATCTCAGAAATCTCACGAATCGCGTACAATTTTTTCTCATAACCCATATCTTAAACGTAACTCCTGTGGGTGAGGTTGCAGAAAAGCTTGGTCTTCCAGATAACTGTCTGGATGGGCGGCTAAATAGTGCTTAATTAATGTTAATGGCGCAAGCAAAGGTAACAGCCCAACTCGATAATCCTCTATTACTTGCACCAGCTCTTTCTTCTGAGAGCGACTTAGATCTCGTTTAAAGTAACCTTGTAAATGCATCAGCACGTTAGTATTGTTTTTTCTACTCGCTCTATGAGTCATCGCCGCCATCAAACCTTGTCGATACAGTTTATAGAACTCTTCGATGTCGTAATCTTTGACATTCGCAACCAGTTTACCCAGTTCTTTGTAAGAGGTTGGATGATGTGCCATTAAGGTCAATTTATAGCGTGAGTGAAACGCAACGATTTTCCCACGCGTCGGCTCATCACCGATAGAATCGTAAAAATCTTTAAGTGTATAAATGCGAGTAATGAAGTTCTCTTTCAAAACCGGATCGTTAAGCCGACCATCTTCTTCAACGGGCAACCAAGGCATGGCTTTCATCAATTCATTGGTGTACAAACCGACCCCAACATTCTCCGCGCTGTTCTTTTTGTAGACTTTGACTCGCTCCATCCCACACGTTGGCGATTTAGCACAGACGATATAACCACATAGCTGTTCGCGCTCAAGCTCTACTACTTTGCTCTTTGAGTAATCAACGACAGCCTGCGTATGCTCTTTGGTTGGATCTTTAGTTTCCACCAAGGCAATTCTATCTTCATTAGACATCAATCGTATGGTTGGCCTTGGTACAGGCATTCCAGAGCCCACCTCAGGGCACACAGGAACAAACTCAAAGTAAGGCGTCAGCTCCTTAGTGACAAATTTGCTAATCTTATGCCCCGAGTCAAATCGAACACGCTCACCTAAAACACAAGAACTGATACCAATTTTTATCTGCTGCTGATTCATGATGAACTCCTTTGCCTAGCCATGCTGTACAAAAACATTTCCTGTATAAGTTTTAGCACAATATTTATATCCTGTACAAAAAAATGTTTTGTACAATTCATAAATAAGCTACGTGAGTAACGGCTTTTTAGTTCACTGAATGAAGCAAACGTTTTTACAAATCGATTGCCCATCCACTTTCAACAGATTTAGTTATCAATAGACAATAAAAGCATCAAACACCCCCCTTTTGTGACATACTTCTCATGGAGCAATCTCAGATATAGCTAGTATTGCCTCAACAGATTTTTCAAAATCAACATAATTAGTAATCAGCAGTTCGAATTACTAATAATTTTTGGAGTAATAACTATGGCAACCCCACACATTAATGCACAACCAGGTGATTTCGCTGAAACAGTACTGATGCCAGGCGACCCACTACGCGCTAAATACATCGCGGAAACTTTCCTCGATGACGTGAAGCAAGTATGTGACGTTCGCAACATGTTCGGCTACACAGGTACTTACAAAGGTAAGAAAGTGTCTGTAATGGGCCACGGTATGGGTATTCCTTCATGCTGCATCTATGTTCACGAACTAATCGCTGAATATGGTGTAAAAAATGTGATTCGTGTAGGTAGCTGTGGTGCAGTACGCGACGACGTTAAACTGATGGACGTTGTTATCGGTATGGGTGCGTCAACTGACTCTAAAGTAAACCGCATTCGCTTTAACGATCACGACTTCGCAGCGATTGCTGACTTCGGTCTTCTAGAAGAAGCTGTTAACCAAGCTCGCGCTCAAGAAGTACCAGTAAAAGTGGGCAATGTATTCTCTGCAGACCTTTTCTACACGCCTGAAGCAGACATCTTTGAGAAGATGGAAAAACTAGGCATCCTAGGTGTAGACATGGAAGCAGCAGGTATCTACGGCGTAGCAGCTGACCTTGGTGCAAAAGCGCTAACTATCCTAACAGTATCTGACCACATCATCCGTGGTGAGAAACTAAGCTCTGAAGAGCGTCAAAAGTCATTCAATGACATGATGAAAGTGGCACTAGAAACTGCAATTAACATCTAATTCCAATCTTTTCGCCACCAAACTCAGTTTGGTGGCCCGAATAATCCCGAGGGGGAGATAGTGACAGCCGGCCAACTGCCAAAGGAAGCGAACGGGTTACAGCTCAACTTTTGTAAAACATTGGCGTGTGACAACTTTGGATTGAGTGAGGCACATCGTTACGTTGTGCAGCATGCTAACCCTAAGCGACCTGCGATGGTATGTCGGGAATGTGGCGCTTTCCCCCCCTTACTTAATAACCAAGAAGTTCTCAATGAGCTTCATCGACTTCGTCAACTCCACAGTGACGGGCTTCCTGCTTGTCGCAACGACGATTGCGATAATTTTGGTTTATCTGTTCATACCCACAAACACCTCTACCATGCTTTTGGTTATAGCGGCGATCGCCAACGCTATCGTTGTAAATGTTGCCAATCGACCTTTGTCGACAAATGGTCTGGGGCTAACAAAAAACTTCAATTCCAAGAAAACCTCCTTGGTTTGCTTTTTATGGGCTACTCGGTACGCGAGATCTGCCGTAAATTAGAAATTAATCCAAAGACGTTTTATGATCACCTCGATCATATCGCGAGCCGCTGCCGACGTAAGCTCGCAATGTTTGATGCCCGCTGGGTGAATCACGCCGCAAGTTATGAGCTCGCTTCTTTCTATGTTCCTTTGCAGCCTAAAAGTAATAATGGCGTGCTGTGGATGGCAACGGGCGAAGCTCATAGTGGCTACATACTTTGCCAACACGTTAACTATTCAGCGGGAGAAGAGCCAAACGGGGATGTGGATCATGATCCGTATCAATACCCTGCGCGTTTTGTCTCAAAAGAGCACTCTTCTGAAGCGAACATGCCTGCGCCTACCCCATCACCGGTGTTGCGAGAGCGAATTGATCAGCAGTATCAAACCATCTTGGCGAGGGGAAATGTTGAAGACCCTATGGGGAACCTCACGGTATTCAACTACCCATCTAAAGGAGCTTTAATTCGCCCGCCTTACACCTCGTATGCGCACTTTTTGCATGTACTCGATTTATGCCAAGATGATCGCCAAGTGTCGATCTATTTGCCGCAAGATCCTGTTTTGCGTTCTGCAGCGCTAAGTGTCTGTCTGCCACGCATTTTGCGTCAAAATATCGACCTTATGTATGTCGAAGAAGATAAAGGCTGGAGTGAAAACAACGCTATCGACAAAGTGGATATCGTCCATATGGGATGGTGGCGAGACCGTTGGGCAATTGCGTCAAATCAAGATTCATCGAAAGGTATTTGTTACCTTGCTGGTCAAAATAATCAACCAAAACAATGGTTACGCAGCGCATCCATCAGGCGCACTCAGTTTTATCAGCAGCGCTTTCAAACCCTGTTCGAGAGTTTTGTCAACGAACCTAGACGCAAATTACGCCCGGGCGGCCTAATGCCTATGTTGGATATTTTCCGAGCTTGGCATAATTTGTGCTACCAAGATAAGACGGGGAAGACAGCCGCTCAGAATCTGGAATTGACTCAATCACCTTTGACACTGCGCGAGCTCCTTTCATAATTATCAGTATTGTGACGAGTACCGTTAATCGATCGGTGTTTTGGCACTTTTAGTAGAGTTTAGCGCATGGCTATTCCTATAATATGTTGTGTGCCTACGGTAATAGCCTTAAAGGATTGATTCATTGGATAAAAGCCAGCGACTTCTAGAGGTCGAAATAGATCAGCTAAAAAGCAAGGTCGAATCGGAGCCCGAAAAAGTTTGGGCAATCGCTGAGCAGTGTGCCGCGCGTTCTGCGCAAATCCTCTACCCTGAGGGGGAGATTCAGTGTCTTATTATCATGTCTCGCTGTGCATGGTGTACTATGGAGTACCGCAAAGGGCTCAAGTACATCAAAGAGGCGCACGGTAAACTTAACGCCCTAGACACCGACGATCTACTCCCTGAAATTCTTCATATCCATGCCCTACATTATTGGGGGCAAGCGCGATACTACTCTGCCCAGCAATACTGGATCAACGCCTTAGAGCAATCAGCTTTGGTTGACGAAGTTGAAATTCAACTCGAATCCTTGATTGGTCTCGGGAATGTCTGGCGAATTACTCACGAATATAATCTCGCCAAAACCACTCACGAGTTAGCCGTCATCGTAGCAAATAATGCTCGAATTAACTGGCTGGAAGGTAAAGCACGTATCCTACTAGCTTGGGATCACTACCTACTCAACAATTACGTAGAAATGCTGTCAGTCCTAGATGGTGCTGCCGAAGCGCTTAAAGAGCATCACGACAATACTTGGCAGGCAGAAGTTTGGGACTTTAGAGGCCTCGCTCTACTCGGTTTAGAGCGCGTCGAAGATGCAGAAGAAGCCACTCGTAAAGCCCATGAACTGGCGATGCGACATGACCTTGTGTGGATGAAAGCACATTCATTTATCAGCCGTGCCCGAGTCGAGTTACTGCGTAAGAACCCGCAAAAAGCAGCAGAACTGCTCATTCAAGCGGAGCAGTCAGCTGTCACATTTGACAATGGTGAGTTACTTTCACAAATCTGTTTTCAGCAATCTCGCGTCGCAGAAGAGTCTGGCGATTTCAAAACTGCGTTAGAAGCCTTCCAAAAATACCGTAAGCACTCAACCAATATGCTTAGGGAGCAAACCGCAAGAGTCAGTAACGACAAAGCGAGAGCCTCTAAACGCCAGCTTGAACAAAGAGCACGTAAACTTATCAATCGTATTCGTGGTCAGCATGAGTTTGACCCTGAGAAGCAGCTTAGCCAGATGGTGTCAGAAACCTACTGGTGGGAACAACTGGTATTGTTTAAGACCGAGCTAAAGCGCTCGAATCATGCTGTGATTGTGATTCAACATAAAGATTCCAATTACCTAGATGTGTGTACAGAGCTAGCTCACTCGCTCTGTAACAAGCAAGATATGCTGTCTCGCCTCAGCAGCGAGCGGTTAGGAATCTTACTCGCTGATAAAGGCGATGAAGCCGTCAACGTTTTCCATGTATTAGCCAAAATGATTGAGATCTACCCTTGGCACAGAAAAGGATTGAGTGATGCACTGCCCAAAGTGATTTTCCAAGATATCCTGACATTCCCATTTACCTTAGAGCAATTAGAAGACAGCCAGCAACAGGAAGAGCAGCATGGAAGCCTTACTCAATAAAATTTCCGATTCTGGCTTAGATCCCTCTTCGGTATCTGGTGAAGAGGCGATCATTTTTTGGAATCATGTACGTCAACACGTGGCAACTTCACCTCAAGAAATCGCTCAGTGCTTAATAATCAGTGCAGAGTACCGTGTTGAGTTAAAGCAACTGCAAACCAGTATTGATGAACTAAAAGAAGCACTCGATTACTTATCACTGCCTGAAGACGCGGAACTAATACTGGAAGTGAGGAATGGCCTCGCAGATAGGTTAGTCGAAAACGGCGACTTTCACGGCGCCTTAAATGAGTATATTAGCTCGTCAACCATTGCGGTAGATAGCGGTTATATTGATGCTTATGTCCTTGCAGTTCTTGGTATGGGGAATCTTTGCGATGCCTATGGGGATCACAACCGCGCACTCAGGTACTATCAGAAAATAGACAGTATTGACCACGCGATTAGCAGTCGCTCATTACGCCTACGCTATAAGCTCTATATGCTCTCTTGTTACATAGAGCTCAAACGAACGACAGCAGCGAATGACCTGATTAAAGAGTGTGAAGAGCTAAGTATTTTGGTCAGTGACAAAGTTCTTTCTGGGCAGATATTGCTCTACCAAGCAAAGCTCTTCAGGCAAAACAAACAACTCGACTTAGCCATGCAGTCACTAGGCAATGTCCAATACTCGGCTGGTAACATACACTCTACTTGGCTCTCTAATATGATTCGCCTAGAGCTAGCCGCCTGTCTTAGTGAGCAGGATAAACCTCATATCGCCAACTGGGTGCTAGAATCAGCAAGGCGTCGAATCAAACTCTATGCCTCTCCTATTCTAAACCTTAAGTTGTGCAACTCATTAGCTGAGATATGTGAACAAAAAGACGATTTTAAGGGCGCATTAGAATATCAAAAAAGCGCTTATCGCATCGAAAGCGATCTGATGAAAAAGATTCCAATTGGAGAGCTAGGAGCTAGCCAATTACGCCGCTTATCGCGCTTTGAGCTGCAATTAAAACTGATTCTTTCAGAACAAGAAAATAGAGAGCTGAAAGAGACCACTGAGAGCCAAAAACATACCGTGGCTCAGCTTCAGCAAGACGTGTTTACCGATCCTCTTACCTCACTGCATAACCGTCGTTGGTTAGATGTTAAGCTCAAAGACCTGCTGCTCCATGACGTGCCTTTTGCTTTGATGGTAGTAGACATTGACCACTTCAAATCGATTAACGATGAACTCAGCCATTTAGTCGGCGATAAAGCGATTGTGAATGTCTCTCATGAGCTGTCCGCTTACTTCAAGTTTCGTGGTGCTTCATGTGTACGTTTTGGTGGTGAGGAATTCTTGGTCATTTTAGAGCGCGCGACCTTAGAACAAGCTGAAATGCACGCCGAAAACTATCGTGAACGCATTTTCAATTTCGGTTGGCAAAGTATCCTGGGTGAACGTGGGCTAACTGTTAGTATCGGTATTACGCTTCACCGTGAAGGCGAGAATACCCAAAGAACCTTCTATCGAGCAGATAAAGCACTTTATCGCGCCAAAGCCAATGGACGTAACCAAGTCTGTACTGAATAGCCTATCCTCTCTGTCTACGCCTATGATGTTCAATTATAGGCGTTTTAACTTTATCCCCCCTGCGTAACTACCAATCTCATCTCTGATGCTCTAACCATGTCATTATTGCTAACCAGATCAAGCAACAAACGCCTAATTGTTTGATTTTATTTCTATACTGATTAGAGCAGCTCACTATTTTTAAATACTATGACCAAGGATTGTTAGTATGTTTCTAGACTATTTCGCATTAGGTCTTTTGATCTTCGTTGCGCTGGTTATTTTCTACGGCATTATCGTGATTCACGATATTCCTTATGAGATCGCCCGAGATCGCGAGCATCCACATCAAGATGCCATTCATTATGCAGGTTGGGTCAGTCTTTTCACCTTACATGCCATTTGGCCATTTCTTTGGATATGGGCCACTTTATGGCGCAAAGAAAGAGGTTGGGGATTCAAGCGACTTGAAGAGGAGCAGCACGATATTCATCATCGTGTGGATGAGCTCATTGACCAAGTCAGTCAGTTGCAACAAGAAGTCACCGAGCTCAAACAGCAAAGCTTTTCGTCTTCAACGATACAACCTCAGTTTAACCGCAATGAGGAGGAGCAATAATGGATTTATTACTCATTCTAACCTATGCGGCGCTGTGCATTACCATCTTCAAAGTTTTCAATATTCCGCTCAATAAATGGACCGTACCCACAGCGGTACTTGGGGGAGTAGTACTTATCGGTACGCTCATTTTATTGATGAACTACAATCACCCTTTTACCCAAATTGGTAATCAAGTTTATTCCACGACTCCTATTGTCTCTGGTGTACGAGGACGAGTCATCGATGTTCCTGTCGAGGCGAATAAACCGCTCAAGCAAGGCGAAGTGTTATTCACAATAGACCCCCTCCCTTATGAAGCCGAGGTAGCGAAGAAGAAGGCGCAGATAAAAGAGGCTAGCCAAGGGGCTCTGGGGCTCGACTCTTCCCTTCAAGAAGCCATTGCGGCCAAGAACAAGGCCATTGCAGAGCGAGACAAAGCGAAGCGCGAGTTTGACCGCTATCAGCGTGGGTTCGATAAAGGGGCGTTTACTGAGCAGCAACTCGACACTCGACGTCAAGCCTACAAGGCCGCGGAATCTTCGGTTAATGTCGCGAACGCGAAAGTCGAACAAGCCCAATTGGCACTCGATTCAGAAATAGGCGGCGAAAACACAACCGTTGCCCGTCTTATCGAAGAGCTGCGCCAAGCGGAATTCAATTTAGAGCAAACCATAGTGAGAGCGCCAACAGACGGCTTTGCTACCCAACTGGCTCTGAGACCCGGTGTGATGGCAGTTCCGCTTCCACTCGCTCCCGTTATGACCTTTGTTCATACCGAAGAGATTTTCTATACCGCTGCATTTAGGCAAAACTCTCTACAACGTTTACAGCCGGGCTTTGAAGCGGAATTTTTGTTTAGAGCACTACCGGGTAAGGTGTTTAAAGGCGAAGTAGTAGAGATTCTGCCTGCAATTGGTGAAAGCCAGTTTCAAGCTAGAGGCACTCTGTTAGGCACCGAGGCGCTAAGAACCAGTGGCAGAGTGTTCGCGAAGCTAAGAATCACTGATGACCTTTCTCCGTATCACCTCCCTTTAGGTACCGCAGTAGAAGTGGCCGTTTATTCTGATCAGTTCACTCATGTTTCGATTATGCGCAAAGTACTGATTCGTATGAAAAGCTGGCAGAACTATCTCTATCTCGACCACTAGAGCCTCTTGACCTAAGCAAAATGACATCACCCAACGTGGGATTTGCTCTCCATTTGGGTGATGTCTGTCCACCTCTTAAATTGTACCTTTCCATTTGCACACAAGGTATCCAGACGTCTAGCCCGTTATCTTTCCAAGCCATCGCTTAGGGGGTATAATCGGCGCCTCACCGTTACAAGCGTATAAAACTTAATCAAAATAACCGCTTGTGAACTAAGTTCTTTAAAGATTTCGACGAAGGGTTATCTATGAATCTTACGGCTAAAACCGTTGTTGTTATTGCAATTGGTGCTGCGTTATATGGCATTGGTGGTTTACCAATGTTCGGCATCCCTGTTTTTGCTAACACTACACTTAAACCAGCCATGGCAGTCCTAGCACTTTTTTCTGTCCTTTTTGGGCCTGTTGTTGGCTTTTTAGTTGGGTTTATTGGTCACTGGGTCACCGACCTTTTCGCAGGATGGGGCGTTTGGCTAACATGGGTACTAGGCTCAGGTATCGTCGGTCTTGTGCTAGGTTTCTTCCCAACGTTAACCCAAAATCGCCTAGCTGAAGGTCACTTTAATTTAAAAGACTTTTCACTTTTTGTCGTGCTCGCATTGTTTGGCAATATCATCGGTTATGGATGCTCAGCCTTCCTCGATACGATTCTTTACGCTGAGCCCTTCACCAAAGTGTTCACTCAGCTTTCAATCATCGCCGCAGGAAACACCGTACTCATTGCCGTAGTGGGTTACTTTATTCTTAAATCGGTTGCGAAACGCAATAAGCAAAGCCGCAATCTGACTGAGGCTTAATCATCAATGACAATTGAATTTTCTGATTTCTCTTTTAGATATGAGTCACTGGATAAACCGACACTAAAACATATCAATCTAAGGATAGAGAAAGGAGAGAAAATCGTCATTATCGGGCCAAGTGGTAGTGGTAAATCTACCCTTGGTCAATGCTTAAACGGGCTGATTCCTCACGCTATCAAAGGCGAAATTTCAGGGCAATTAACTCTAAACAGTCAAAGTATCTCAGAGCTAGACCTACACCATTACACCGAGCAGATTGGCACCGTATTACAAGATACTGACAGCCAGTTTGTTGGGCTCAGTGTGGGCGAAGACATAGCCTTTGCACTGGAAAACCAGCTTGCTTCAAACCTTGACATGTACCCGCTGGTCCAGTCCACTGCAAAAATGGTTGAGCTAGAACATATGCTTGACCGCTCACCGCATGATTTGTCTGGTGGTCAAAAACAAAGAGTATCTTTAGCGGGCATTTTAGTTGACGACGTAGATACCTTACTGTTTGATGAGCCTCTCGCCGCTCTTGACCCTAAAACGGGGCGCAAGACAATCGAGATCATTGATCAACTGCATCAAGAGACAGGCAAAACCATCATCATCATCGAGCATCGCCTTGAAGATGTGTTGCATCGTCACGTTGACCGAGTGATCTTGATGGAGCAAGGTGAAATCGTCGCCGATATGTCACCAAACGAAATCCTCTCATCTTCTCTATTGAACAATCATGGCATTCGTGAGCCTCTGTATTTATCTGCGCTTAAAGCGGCTCAATGCCCAGTGGATGCAAACCATTGTGCCTCCCTCAGCGCGATGCCCGTTGAATCGTACAAACCCTTATTTGCTCAGTGGCAAGCTCACCCTATCAACACAAATTTGAACAGCGACACTCTGCTGTCCATTAAGGGGTTAACCTATTCTTACGACGGCGAAAAAAATGCGCTTGAAGATGTCTCATTTGATATCAAGCAAGGTGAGTTCGTTTCTATTTTAGGTAAGAATGGCTCAGGTAAGTCAACCATTACTAAACTCATCATGGGCGTACTGAGTCCAGACTCAGGCTCTATCTCTTTTCAAGGCCAAGACATTGCCACGTTATCCATTTTCGAACGCAGTCAGAAGATGGGTGTCGTGATGCAAAACCCGAATCATATGATCTCTCATCATATGATTTTTGACGAAGTGGCATTTGGTCTGCGTAACCAAGGCTTAACAGAGCAAGAAATAGAAAAGAAAGTTCTTGATACTCTAGAGTTATGTGGTCTAAGCAAGTACAGAAACTGGCCAATCGAAGCTCTCAGCTACGGGCAGAAAAAGCGAGTTACGATTGCTTCAATTCTCGCGTTAGAACCGCAATTATTGATACTGGATGAGCCTACGGCGGGTCAAGATTACCGAAACTACACCTCGATGTTGGATTTCATCGGCAAGCTCAACCAAAGATTGGGTATTACCGTCATCATCATTTCTCATGATATGCATTTAGTACTGGAGTATACCCACCGTTCGATTGTCATTTCAGACAGCAAGCTCGTGGCGGATGCTCCAATGACCGATGTGTTTACCCAACCAGAGCTATTGGATAAGGCTAACCTGACTACCACCAGCCTTTACGATTTGGCCGAAAGTTTAGAGGTGGAAAACAAAAACGCCTTTATGCAGTACTTTATCCAACAAGAGAAGAATGTCGCATGAATGCCTCTAAAATGAAGTTTGGCATTAGCTATGTCGATACCAAGTCTCCGCTGCACGCATTAAACGGAATCACCAAGTTTGCTCTATTCATGGCTTGGGTCACGGTTGTGCTTACTACCTTTGATCTGCGCATGATCAGTGTGTTGATTTTAGCTGGTCTTTATCTGCTTAAACTCACTCAAGTGCCTTTTAAGGTGTATAAACCTTTATTGATCGGAACGGCGAGTGTTCTACTCCTTAACGCCCTGTTTATGTTTTTGCTTGCTCCACAGCAAGGCTCAGAGTTCATCGGCAGCCATAACGTTTTGTTCGCCCTACCCGGTGGTTACTCGCTTACCCAAGAGACATTGTTTTATTTAGTCACAGTAACACTCAAGTACTTCAGTATGTTCCCGATTGCTTTGGTGTTTGTTTTTACTACCCATCCAACCGAGTTTGCTGCCAGCTTAAACAGAATTGGTGTGCCATATAAGATTGCCTATGCGGTGAGTTTGACCCTGCGATACTTACCAGAAGTGAAAAATGATTTCGTCAACATCATGCATGCTCAGCAGGCTCGCGGACTCGATATATCTAAAAGCACACCTCTTTTCCAGCGTATGCAGAATGTCGCAAAAATCCTCGGACCGTTGATTTTTTCAAGCCTTGACCGCGCCGATCAGATTTCGAATGCAATGACGTTACGAGGGTTTGGTCGACATAAAGCGCGTAGCTGGTATAGCGCTAGACCCCTGCAAAGCTCAGACAAGCTATGTCTAGTCGCAGTGGTGTTGATCGTCTTACTCGCAATCGTGAAACGTTATTTGGAAACAGAGCTTTTTTGGTATCCATTCTAAGACAGTAACAAAGCCTAGGGGCCGCTCTAGGCTTTTGTTTAACTCAGAGCTAATGCTTTGGTCCAAATAAGCAGCAATACCATCGAAGAGGTAAGCCACACCGCTGTCGCCATCGATAAGGTATGCACGAGCGAAAAGGTATAGCTGAAATAATAAACCGCGAGCAAATAACTTGCGTACGGTAGCAGCGAATAGAGCCCAAACAGAGCAGTAACACGCAAGTCCTCCATGCTTCGCTCACTTCCCACCACATAGTGTGCAATCAATGCAAAGGTAGGAAATAGCGGTACTAATCCCGCAATATAGAAACTCTTCGACTTAGACAGCAATGCGATCATCATGACCGCAGCGGCGCCGAGCAAACACTTTAAAAATAACGTTATCATGTCCACCCCTAGGCCAGATTCAGAAACAATTCATCGTCCGTCATGTATTTATGTTTAGTGCCTAAGTTTCTTAGGTGCATAAACATAAAGTCAGGAAAGCCAGGGGCAAGCAGGTCATTGGGTTGCCAAACGACGCCACCAACAAAGACATATCGACCTTGCTTCTCATCACTGTGTAGCGCGTTGTTAATCTCGGTCGAAAGCTCAGGGCGAACACCTTCAATCACGCAGACAATCTGCCCGCGAGCAACACCAATAACACGCTTCACTAAATTGGCTTTCATCCCACACTTCCATGCTTGTCGCGTGGCCATTTCAAACCCGTGCTTTCGAATACCTTTGTGTACATTAACGATCAAGTTCATAACGTGATGTGCTTCAGTTAGGGTCAACAGACTCTAGATAGATATGTTCTAGATTAGTAGTACTGCATAGTGATGACGATGCCTTAGATTGAGCGCTTTCTCATCAGATGAAAAAACGCGCAATATAGCCACTTCCGGAAATCTAATCCTTTCTACTATTGCCTATTACGTCAATTTGCTTCACATTGGCGTAACAAATAAGAAGGGAATAATAATGAGTACAGCAAGCTTTCTTCGCTTAATCTGCCTAGCCGCTATATGGGGTGGCTCGTTTCTATTTATGCGTATCGCCGCGAATACCTTCGGCCCTGCTTTTTTGATTGAGTTTAGGGTTGGGTTCGCTGCGATCAGTTTGCTTCTTGTTTCACTGTATTTAAAACGTAAGCTCGCATTTCGCAGTAATTTCAAACACTTTATGATCATCGGGCTGTTCAACACCGCATTACCCTTTATGCTGTTTGCCTATGCAGCGCAAACACTAAACGCCTCGACCTTATCGGTATTAAATTCAACTGCAGCTATATGGGGTGCGCTGATTGGTATCTTTTGGCACAAAGCGATTCTTACTGCGAAGGCCAGTCTAGGCATGTTGATCGGGGTTGCTGGGGTGATCACCTTAGTCGGTGTCGATGCAATCAACATCGGCCTTGATGCTGCCCTACCAATATTTGCAGGTGTAATGGCAGCGTTCAGTTATGGCATCGCAACAAACTATACGAAGACGGCACCGAAAATTGCGGCGTTCGATAACGCCCACGGTAATATGTGGGCAGCCGTGTTAATTATATTGCCCCTACTGCCTTTCATGCCTATGAGAGGTGAACCTAGCCAACAAGAGATGCTGTCGGTTATTGCGCTTGGAGTCTTGTGTACTGGCGCAGCCTATTTACTTTACTTCAAGTTGGTTGCTGATGAAGGTGCCGCTTCGGCTCTATCTGTCACTTTCTTGATTCCTGTATTTGGTATTTTGTGGGGAACACTGATCTTAGATGAGCCGATAGGCTGGAACACTATCGTTGGCACCACTTTGGTGCTAAGTGGCACCATGATGGTGACCGGGTTTTCACCTCGACAGATGTTCCAACGCCCAAAAACGGTTGAACAGAGTTAGTGGGCTTGCGCTAACTATGAAGTTCTAACGTCATAAATTGACTGTTTGGATCTAACGTGTAGTCACCAAATGGCTCACAGTAGTGAAAGCCGTACTTCTCATAAAGGGCTCTTGCGGGAGCAAAAAATCCCATTGAGCCCGTTTCCAGACTGACTCTAGTAAAGCCCTCATGCCGCGCAAAGTCCAATGCGTGCTGAAGCAAAAACGAAGCAACACCCTGATTTCTCGCAGCACTTGAAGTGCGCATTGACTTGATTTCAACATGATTAGCGTCTAAACGTTTAATCGCGGCACAACCCATAAGCTTATCTGCTTTCCATCCACTCCAAAATGTTACGCTCTCATCTTGCAGCGAGCTCACATCCAACGCATGCACACTTTCAGGAGGAGATGTCGCATTCATATCGGCAAGGTGCTCTTCTAACAACTTAAGAATTGCTGGGTGGTCTAACTGACCGGTTTTTATTTCCATGATTACTCCACTCATCATCGTTGCTAGTCGCTACAGCAAGAATCAAGCCCACATAAAAACACTCTCGAAACTCGACTCACTCATCAGTGAGTCTATTGTTTGATTGGGATAATTACCCAGCAAAAATCGATCATCATCACATAACTGGAATAAACACAAATTATGATTACAAATTAGTGCGACAAGAGACTCATAATTCTTCACCTCAGACCGATAAATTTATAAACATACTTTTACAAAATGACAGATAAGCCATTTGGTATTGACGGTGTAGGAATCCTGATATGAAAGAAGTTGAATTTCGAACGATAGACCGCTTGTTTATCAAGATGTCCATCAATGACAAGATGTGGGTATTATTTGCCTTGTTCCTAATTGCAGTAGCAGCGATTGCGGGTGGCAGATATTACCAAGAGACAAATGCATTAGAGCAGCAAACAATTCAGGCGGCAGAGCACCAACTTAAAGGGATATTAAGCGTTGGCTCTGCAGAGAGTATTTTGCAACTGCCAAACGTCTCAGCGACGAGTTCGATAAACAAACCTCAATACAATGATGGTATCGCAACAGTGACCGCGCAGGCTCCAAGCGGTCAAGCCTATCAACTTGTGCTCAACAACAAGAGCCTAGTACAAGCAGCGAAGTCACAAGCACTAACCAGTTTTGCATTAAGCTTCCTTTGGGTGATTCCGTTTGCCATTTTCTGTTATTGGGTGGCCACTTTCCTCGGTGGTGCGCTTTGGGTGCTATACACGACAACGCAACGTATTGGTGAAGGGGATTTAACCTCACGCTTAGGTTTCCATCCTGGGCGAGACGAATTCGGTACGATAGGCTGCGCGCTTGATAAAGCGATGGATACTCTAACCGAACTGGTTGTTACTGTGAAAGAGAATGCGACGACCTTAAGTGAGACTTCATCCTCTTTTGAACAAGAGATGAAACTAAGTGAAACCCAAATTAGCCAGCAATACGCGTCATTAGATTCCGTTGCCACAGCGATGGAAGAGATGACGGCGTCCGCTAAAGAGGTGTCTAACATTTCTCAGCAAGCCACTTCGCAAACAGAGAACGATGCCCAGCATATCGAACAGAGTCACACTCGTGTTCAGTCAGCGATCAGCGAAATCTCTCGACTCTCCGATTACATTGGTAAAGCTTCTGAGTCAGTGGCAAGCCTGACGGAAAATACCACTCAGATTAATGAGGTGATTACCACCATTAACGCGATTTCTGAGCAGACCAACCTTCTAGCACTTAATGCAGCAATTGAAGCGGCACGTGCGGGTGAGCAAGGTCGCGGGTTTGCGGTTGTGGCCGACGAAGTTCGCACCCTGGCTAGCCGTACCCAATCTGCAACAGTTGAAATTCAATCCATGATTGAAAAGCTGCAATCTGAGACTCGCAGTATTGCGTCTATTACGGAACAAACTGTTAGCCAAGCGCAAACCAGCAGTGACTTAGTCGCGGATATCGGCAATGACGTACAGTCTATTTCTGAATCGGCGCGCTCTCTGATGGATATGAGCATTCAAATCTCAACCTCGGCGGAAGAACAAAGCGCTGTAGCAAACGATATAGCGACAGAGCTGAGTGATATACGCACACAATCCAACACCATCCGAAATGTAGCTGAGCAATCCTCTGCAGGTGTCGCTAACCTAACGCAGGCTTCGGTTTCGCTCGCCGACATATTGAAAAGCTATCGAACCCAATAATCGGTGTTCAATAATAAATAAAGGGCTTCAATGCCCTTTATTTTTGCCTCAATAAAACTCTCAGCTAACTTCGACTCCCTTACCTATACTTAACTTAACTTTTTGGTGGGATAAGGACGGCGAAATGAGCACTTTATTACTGTATGTGCTGCTGTTGACCAACCCAAGCTCAGCGCAACACTCTTCATCACTTCCTCTAAAATGTAAGCTACTACATACCGAAGACTCTTTTTGGTTCTATAAGGAGCAACTCGTTTACGAAAGCGAACAATTTATCTTGTTGCAAAACTTCAAAGGTAGAACCGTCACTCAAGTGGACATGAAAACAGGCGAACTCATACGGACAACCTACATCGGAGAGCCGTACGACCCTAAATACCAGATTTTGCTCGGAAAGTGCCTAGATGTCAGTCATACCCTAAAAATGTGGCGACTTGATGATGTGCCATATGATAACTAGAGAGCTGGAGAACTGGAGAACTGGAGAACTGGAGAACTGGAGAACTGGAGAACTGGAGAACTGGAGAACTGGAGATTTGCATCATTTGACTTAAATGAGTCAAGTATATTTGGTGTAAAATCTTTTCCGATCACAATTTGATAACATCAGTAACACTTTATTCTCTGTTCGATTTAGACTATTTGCTCGACATCAATGGAGAATGAAGATGGAAGATCTACTGGCCGACTACCCTATCGTCACTGAAGTACCAGTTGCTTGGGGTGAAATGGATGCCCTTCAACACGTTAATAACGCGGTTTATTTTCGCTACTTCGAAACAGCACGTCTGGACTATTTCAAAAAAATCGAACTACTGGTCGATCTCAAGACACATCATATTGGACCTGTACTAGGGCACACCGACTGTCGCTATAAAATACCTGTGACCTACCCTGATACCTTGCTGATTGGCTCAAGAGTATCAGAGCTAAAAGATGACCGTTTTACAATGGAATACCTTGTCGTAAGCAAAAAAGTCGGCAAAGTAACCACCGTTGGAACCGCCACTTGCGTTATGTTCGATTTTAAGAACCAGACCAAAGCGACAATTCCAGAGCACATCAAGCAAGCGATTGTTGCCACGGAAGAGAAATAACACTGAATTTAGCGGGTCGTTTATCTTGGCAAATCAGTGTCACTCAAGGATCGAGTTGTTATATACTGCGCTCCATTGTCAGTTAATCACCCAATTTTCTCCATGAACAAAAGTTTACTTACCAACATCATCGCGCTCGCACTCCTAGCCGGAGGCCATCAGGCGGGTAATCAAGTCGCTTTTTATGCCGGTTTATTCGCTTTCTCAGGCGCTATCACCAACTGGTTAGCCATTCACATGTTGTTCGAGAAAGTGCCCGGCTTGTATGGCTCCGGTGTGATTCCTGCTCGTTTCGAAGAGTTTAAAGCAGCGATTAAGAACCTGATGATGGAACAGTTTTTCACTCAGGAAAACATCGATAAATTTTTGAGCAAAGAATTAGCTGGAGGTAAGTCGCTTAACCTTGAGCCAGTGATCGAAAAGATCGACTTTAACCCGACATTCGACTCACTGGTTGACGTCATTGCGAACTCTCAGTTTGGCGGGATGCTGGCGATGTTTGGCGGTACAGAAGCCCTTCAGCCAATGAAGCAGCCGTTTGTCGATAAGATGAAAGAAGCCATTGTGGATATGAGCCAAAGTGACACCATCAAAGAGGCTTTGAAAGAGCAGTTTGAAGCGCCTGCAATGATGGATGAAATACGAACCAACGTGGAAAACATTATCGATCAGCGCCTAAGCGAGCTAACGCCTAAACTCGTCAAAGAGATGGTGCAAAAGATGATTAAAGAGCACTTAGGCTGGCTGGTTGTCTGGGGCGGTGTCTTTGGTGGACTGATTGGTGTGGCGTCATCATTTGTCGCGTAAGACACAGTTAGATTCAATAAGGGAAGCGTCGCTTCCCTTTTTTATAGCTTAGAAATCAGATCTGCATTGACGCCGAAACTTGTCTTATGCTCTTCAATCACCACTTCACTGCGGGTTTGGATCACACCAGGTAACGTGCCAAGTTTCGTCGACATAAAGTTTTGATAAGCCTTCATATCTTTAACTCTCACCTTAATCATGGTGTCAAAATCCCCAGATAGAGAGTAACACTCCTCAATCTCAGGCATATCGGCAACGGCTTGGGCGAATTTTTCAAATATAGAGAAGCTCGTTTGATCCAATCTGATATGAATAAAGACCTGAACGTCCAAACCCAGTTTTTCAGGGTTTAATTCGGCGTGATAGCCAGTGATATAACCTTCTTTTTCTAAACGTTTTACACGGTCGGAGCAGGGAGAAGTAGTGAGGTTTACTTGCTTAGCAAGTTCAACAATAGGTAGCCGACCTTTGAGGTTCAAGGCGCGAAGAATTTCTCGGTCGATTCGATCTAAATCCATTTATCGCTCATAGTAAGTGACAACAACGTACCGCTATTTTAAGCCAAAAGCGTTACGGCACTGATACCTAGGCGAAGTTGGGATAAAGTTTTTGTGAAGTTATGCGATTTTCACATCTGAAAAAGTTTCTTGCGAGGTAATCACTTCAGACTGGCTGTTACAAACTCGGCAAAAAGCCTGTTTTTCCATTTTGACATAGTGCGCACCTTGGAACAGAGTCGAAAAGAAACACGCCATACTTTTTACTACCGAATCATGTTGAACTTCGCAACGTTTCATCACGATCTTATGTGCTGTGCTTTTTCCGCAGCAGTGGCAGTGCATATGTGGCATTTTCTTCTCTCCTTAAAAATGTTCGCGCTATTGATAATCGACACATTGTGGAAGCGAGAGTTCATTTAATTCAAACATTAGTTTAGAAAACGTGAGGCAAGTTCAATAAATAGCCAAATAAACTGCTTCTATACGAAAAAAGCCCCGAACTTCGGGGCTTATTGTCAAAAGAAGCGCGAACTAGTCAAGTTCAGTCAGCTGCTTCTTAAATTTAGCGTGCTGTGCTTTCACCGACTCTTCTGGTTCACCTGTCATTAGGCTAATAGCGATAATCGCGATAGCAGAGAAGATAATTCCCGGTACGATTTCGTACACATCGAACCAACCGCCTGATAGCTGTTTCCATACTACGATGGTAATACCACCAACAAGAATACCTGCTAGCGCGCCATTGCGGTTCATGCGTTCCCAGTACAAGCTAAGTACAAGAGCAGGACCAAATGCAGCACCAAAACCAGCCCAAGCGTAAGAAACCAAACCAAGTACAGAGCTGTCAGGTGTCATAGCAAGAACAAGTGCTACAACCGAGATACCGATTACAGCAACACGGCCAACCATGACGATTTCTTCAGAGCTCGCATCTTTCTTAAATACTTGCTTGTAGAAGTCTTCCGCTAGAGCAGACGACGAAACCAGTAGTTGTGAATCCGCGGTACTCATTACAGCCGCGAGAATCGCAGCAAGTAAGATACCTGCAATCACAGGGTGGAATAGCGAGTTAACCAGCAACATGAAGATTTTCTCGCCGTCATCAACACTCACACCAGAGTTAGTGACATACACAAGACCAACTAGACCAACGAGCATTGCACCAACCATAGATAGCGCGGTCCAAATTACTGCAATTCGACGTGCAGTTGTTAGATCTTTATTTGAGCGAGATGCTTTGAAACGCGCAAGGATATGAGGCTGACCAAAGTAACCTAAACCCCAAGCAACAAGCGAGATAATCGCGATTGCTGAAAGTGGCTCACCTTTTGAATCACCCCACAGTGTCAGCAGTTCAGGGTTGATCGCAGCTAAGTCGCTACCTAACTGACCAAAACCACCGTCCATCGCTGCAATTGGTACAATTAATAGCGCCGCTGCCATCAGTAGACCTTGAACCAAGTCAGTCCAAGATACCGCAAGGAAACCACCAAATAGCGTGTAAGAAACAACACACACTGTGCCGATGATAACTGCCGTTGTGTAATCTAAACCAAATACTGTCTCAAACAATTTACCGCCAGCTACCAAGCCTGAGCTTGTGTAGAAAAGGAAGAATAAAAGAATGAAGAAAGCAGAAATTACCTGAATCAGTTTTGAATTATCGTTGAAACGACGAGATAGGAATTCTGGTAGTGTTAGCGCATCGGTCGTAATACTGTACGTACGTAGACGTTTTGCGTTAATTAGCCAGTTCAACCAAGTACCTACAAGTAGACCACCTGCTAGCCAGAACGCTTCGATACCCGCTGCATAAGCATAGCCTGGCAGACCAAGTAGAAGCCAACCACTCATATCAGAAGCACCTGCTGACAATGCCGCTGGCCAAGGGCCTAGTGAGCGGCCACCCAAGAAGTAATCGCTTGAGCTTTTCGTTCGCTGGTAAGCGATAACACCAATGGCCAGCATTAGTATCAGATACGCAATAAACGTGGTTGTAATAGCAAAGCTATTTTCCATGTGATTTGTCCTCTTTTAAAAGATCGCCTTCCCTGAATGCCCCCGCTAAACGAGGGCAAATCAATGAAGATTAGTGGGTTTCGCTTCCTAGTTCGAGCAAGGTCGCGTTACCACCCACTGCTGTTATATTTATTGTTCTAGTGCGCTCAGTAATAAAACGAAGCGCTAGATGGGGATCGTGTGCCACCGATAGGCTCACAAAATCCGTTTCAGACGTCAGGCTTACAATCGCACCTGAACGTTTGGCGAGTTGTCGGTTGATTGTCCTTTCAACCTCAGTGTTGCCAACATAACCAATACTGCGTACATCCGATTCCAGCAGTTGATGATAGGCATCAAGCGCAGCAAACTGTACTAGGTTAGTCGGCAACGAAGACTGCAGGTAAGCAGCTTCTAATGATTGGCATAGTTCAGCATCATCACTGCATAAGATGATGCTGTTACCGGCGATAAGTGCTGCGCTGATTTGCGCTACTACCGCTAGCTTTGCCTCCTCTCGTGTATCGTCCTGAATCACAAGAGCTACACCACGACCTGCGGTGTACAATTCGTTGGTTTCACCTGTTGGACCAACCAACTGATGCGTCTCAGCAAGCAGTGCTGAAGCCTGTTCAATATGGTAAGAAACAACAGAAGCCAACTCAGGCTGAACTTGTTGTAAAGCCTGTTTAAAAGCGAGCAAACACTCACTCTTAGAATCAAAATTAGTTAAGTTCCAGTTTTCCCATGCAGAGAAAGCGTCAGAAAAACGAGTTACTTGATGAACCATGATTATTCTCCTTGCTCACTCAATTAAGAAAATTGTGTTTGGGTAAAACGGTACAGGTAGTGTGGACCGCCAGCTTTCGGACCCGTACCAGATAAACCTTGACCGCCAAACGGCTGAACACCAACCACAGCACCAACTTGATCTCGGTTGATGTAACAGTTACCTACGCGAGCGTGCTTTTCGATCCAGCGATAGGTCGTTTCGTTACGGCTATGAATGCCCATCGTCAAGCCAAACCCAGTGGTATTGATCTGGTCAACAACCTGGTGCAACTCACTCGCTTTGAAGCGAACGATATGCAAGATAGGACCAAACTGCTCTTCTTCAAGACAAGAGATATCACCAATTTCAAAAGCAGTAGGAGCAACAAAGTCTCCGTGTTCATGCTCTTCAGACAACGCAAGTTGAGCGACTTTCTTTTCACTGCTGCTCATTCGCTCAATGTGCTGAAGCAGTTTCGTTTTAGCCGTCTTATCAATCACTGGGCCAACATCAGTCGAATGCAGATAAGGCTTACCTACGCTCAGTTCTTGCATCGCACCTTGAATAAGGGCGACGATTCGATCGGCGATATCTTCCTGAACATAGAGAACGCGCAATGCACTACAGCGCTGACCCGCAGAAGCGAAAGCAGAACGAATAACATCACGAACCACTTGCTCTGGTAGCGCTGTACTATCGACGATCATCGCATTTTGACCGCCAGTTTCAGCGATAAATGGTACTGGCGCTGCATCACGTTCTGCCAGGGTTTGGTTGATTCGCTGCGCGGTCGCGGTTGAGCCTGTAAACGCGACACCTGCGATTGCAGAGTGCGAGGTCAATGCTGAGCCAATTTCTGCGCCACGGCCAGGAAGGAGTTGGATTGTGCCTGCCGGGAAACCTGCATCTAACATGAGTTCTACAGCGCGAGCTGCGATTAGGCTAGTTTGCTCCGCAGGCTTAGCAACCACTGTGTTCCCAGAAACAAGCGCTGCGGTAATTTGTCCAAGGAAAATCGCCAACGGGAAGTTCCAAGGGCTAATACAAACAAAGACACCACGTCCTTGACGAGTAACAACGCGACTTTGACCATCAAAGCCTTTCACTGCGAGTTCGCCAAGTGCATCGACTTGTTTAGCGTAGTAACGACAGAAGTCTACCGCTTCACGAACTTCATCAATGCTGTCATGAATCGTCTTACCTGCCTCTTGATGACAGATAGCAACCAGTTCTGCTAAGTGCTCTTCAAGTAGGTCGGCTAAAGTATCCAGTTTTTCAGCACGTAGAGATTTTGGACTCGATTGCCATGCACTAAATGCTTGCTCTGCACCTTCAATGGCAGCGGAAACATGATCAAGGGTAGCAAAAGCCACCTGACCGACATGGATACGTCTGTCGTAAGGCGCTGTTACTGATTCAGTGTTGATGTTTTCCTTGATCATGCTTTCGGCAAGGAACTCGCCATTAATGATCGGCCCAGCCGTCCAGTTTTTGTTCAAGAAGCTTTCTACTTCATGCTCAAACGGCTTAGCTTCACTTTCAATATCAACGTTGACGCCAAGTGAGTTCTTGCGCTCAGGGAACACGTCAGTTGGCAGTGGAATACTGGTATTATTTAGCGTTTCAAACGCATTTAGCATATCAACTGGATGCTGGGTCAACGTCTCTACAGGACAGCGTGCATCGACCAATCTATGTACGAAAGAGCTATTAGCGCCGTTTTCTAGTAATCGACGTACCAAGTAAGGAAGCAGATCTTTATGGCTACCAACGGGCGCATAAATACGAACTGACTGTTGGTAGGCTTCCATCGCGTGGTTGTATAGAGAATCTCCCATACCGTGCAGACGTTGGAATTCAAAATCTTTATGCTCTGCCATGACGGCAATTGAAGTCACAGTCTGAGCATTGTGGCTAGCAAACTGTGGGAAAATATTGCCACGCACATTGTCGCTCAGTAGGAAGCGCGCGCAAGCTAGATAAGCTACGTCTGTCGCTTCTTTACGAGTATAAACTGGATAGTTAGTGTAACCCGCTTGTTGTGACCACTTGATTTCACTATCCCAGTAAGCACCTTTTACAAGGCGAAGTGGAATCAAGTCACCCTGTTCTTTTGCTAGACCATTGATCCAAACTAGCACAGGCAAAGCACGTTTCGAGTAGGCTTGAATCACCAGGCCAAACTTACCCCAACCTTTAACAAGTTCGCTGCGATACACTTTTTCAAACAGTTTTAGAGAGAGCTCAAGTCGGTCTGCTTCTTCCGCATCAATGGTAATTGCAACATCAAGCTCAACCGCACGGCGAAGTAACTGCTGCAGCGTGTCATAGAGTTCAGTCAGTACGCGCTCTTCATTGGCAACTTCGTATCTTGGATGAAGGGCAGATAACTTGATCGATACCGATGGCGCTGGGCTAGTATCCAATCCGTAATTGTCACGCCCTACGGCTTCAATCGCCATGAGGTAATCTTTAAAGTACTTGTTAGCGTCAGCGGTTGTTAGTGCCGCCTCACCTAACATGTCATAAGAATAGGTGAAGCCTTTGTCGCGCATTGGGCGACCATTTTTTTGCGCCTCTGCAATGCTGCGTCCAAGTACAAATTGGTGCCCCATCACTTTCATCGCCTGATGCATCGCTTTACGGATCACAGGCTCTGACATTTTGTTCACTAGACGGTTAACCGCACTCACTGGGCTCTGAGATTCGTTTTCAGAAAGACCAACTACTTTGCCTGTCAACATTAATCCCCATGTCGAGGCGTTAACAAACACAGAGTCTGAATTCTTAAGGTGAGATTTCCAATCCGCAACAGTCAATTTGTCTCGAATCAGTGCGTCAGCCGTTGCTGAATCTGGGATACGCATCAACGCTTCTGCCAAACACATCAGCAAGATACCTTCTTGCGTATCAAGGCTGTATTCAAGCAGTAGAGCATCGATCATCTGAATCGACTTTTTATCCGCTCGTATCGCTTCAATAAGTTGGGTCGTCTTAACCGCAGTTTGTTCTTTTTCGCCATCGCTTGGCATTGCTAATGGCAACAATTGATTAAGCCATTGTGATTCATCCACCATGTATAGTGGAGAGATCAACGACCAAAGCTTGTTAAGCGGTTGCTCAACAAACTCAGCATTTAACACGTCAGTCGCTGTAAACATGCGTTTTCCTCAATCTCACACCTGAAATCAGTTCAGGTTTCCTACAATGGCTTGCAGTGTATTTTGAGCCCGAGAAGATTACTTGTCAAAAACTCCGAGTTTTTTGCTAAAAACTCTGATTATTAACAAAACAAATACAGAGTCACATGCAAATAAGCAAAATAATATATGGTTAAAGTTATCTTATTTAACCAAATTGTTTCTTGTACAGAGACGGCGACATGCCTTGTAGGCGAGAAAAAGTGTGTGTGAAGGCACTTTGGCCGGAGAATCCGGTAAATTCGGCCACTTGACCTAGAGTGAGATGACCCTGCTCTATCAACTGCTTAGCCATATCGATGCGTTTGCCCAATACGTATTGATGGGGAGTGATGCCCATTTGCTCTTTAAACAACGAATGAAACTGGCTCTCGCCAAGGAACACACTGCCAGCAAGCTGCGTGACGGAGATTTTTTGACTTAGGTGTTGCTCGATATAACGGTCGATCGCCTCTAAATCAAAACGCGAATCTCGTCGAACACTGGCAAACGCAGACATGTGACGCTGCAACAGCGCAACAACCGTATCGTTACAGGCTCGGCTTAGCAGAAGGTCATCTGGGCTAGACTGCATTTCCGCCACCAGCATCTGAATCAACTTTTGAATCTGGCTATCGAGCTGAAAGTAGGTATCCTTTTGATTGAGGTCGTTCAGCCTTTGTAACAACAAAGGATCATCGTCTTTAGGCAACGGCATATTGAGCACTAAGATATCCGATTGCTCCAATACGCTACCAAAAGCATGACCCGTCCCGGAAGTCACCACACAGCCTTGGCCGGGCCCCACCAAATTACCGTAGCCACTGACTTCGAACTCCGCTTTTCCTTTCAATCCAATCACCACTTGCGTGTAATTATGGTCATGACATTCCATGTAAGATGGCAAAGTGACCAATTGCGCAGGCAAAGGCGACAAATCTTTGGCAGCTGATGGTTTGTTTTCTGACTTAAAGGGTGAAGACATAGCAGTACACTAGTGTATTTGGTGGCGGAATCTTCATGGTATACCAAAAGTGATTCAACTCGAAATTCCTATTGATAATTTATCAAATAGGTTGCATTTTGCTCAGTTAGACTCGTCTCTGACTCGGTTTCCAGTTGTTGAAAAAATCGTCATTCATCCTACTGGAAGAATGATCAAGTGCACATAAATTACGGCTTATGTCACTTCTATCCATTTTACCTCTAATCGATCAAGATTCTTTACTTGCATATTTCTTCAATGCGCCCAAAATGGATTAGGTAATGGATAAGTTTATCTCGATTTATGATAAGCTTAGGTCAGGCTCTCTAGAAATGGAGAGGAATAAATGGAAGAAATAGACCTTTGCAAGGCACCTTAGCAATGGACTGTCAAAAGTTTGTCTTTTTCCTATTTTAAGGTACATATCGATTCGAACATGTACTGGGTTTAAATATTTTACTTTGGTAATTTAAACGTTAATTGTTGCAGGGACTTATGATCATACGTCGCATCCCAGCGCTTTTGCTTGCGCTAAGCCCTCTTTGGGTTTCGACTTCGATTTTTGCAGATGAAAATGTACAGGCTGATCCTGTCGCTGAAATCGAGAGTAAATTAGAAAATAAAGAAGCGGAAATGGGTACTATGGCTACAGAGTTCGACTCTGAAGCTGAACGCCTCCAACAACTTCAGAATGATAAGAGTAAACTTAAGCGTAGCGAGCAAGAGCTCAACGCTAAGCGTAATCGAACCAAGTCGGCACTGGACAAACAGTATAACCGTCTTTTAGATGATCCAGACATCGACTTAGTTTCTTTCCAGAAGGCCTATCAGGACGCATGGTCTGAAGTGAAAGAAAACCAGTCTTCATTGCTTGAGAACCAGCAAGCTATCACAGAAAGTGAAATGCGCCTTTCGCAAATTAAGCAGAAACAGGCTCGACTCAACTCTGAGCTTTCTTATCTGCAAGAGCAGAAAGTGGAAGCACGTGTGAAGCGTATTGCCGCAGAACTACGTGAAAGTGATGTGCTAGAAACGAGCTTCAAAACGACCTGTTCTTCGACCATGACATTGGGTGAATGTACTAGCCAAGGCCAATACCTAACTAAGCAAAAAGCGGTAAAAGCGTTTAAAGCGAAGTTAATGGATCGCTTAACTGAATCGAACCTAGCCAAGCAAAATGCCAAAGGTGTTCAGCTAAACGTCCACGTTCAGGAAAGCCAAATCATCCGTTCTGGTTTCGAGGGTAACAACAGTTACTTCACGCAAATGCAGTCTCAACTTCAAGCTCGACCAGAAGCTTCAGCGGCATGTAAGCTGCTCAATGTTTCTTCTCGCTACTGCTTGAAAGGCGAGCAAGCAGCAAAAACCAAAAAGAACGATAAGAACTGGGTAAACGTAACCGTCCGTTCTGATCAGTACGATGATGCAGTTGTTATCAACGGTATCAATTACGGTAGCACTCCAGTAGAAGTGGTTCTTCCACGTGGTCAGCACCAAGTCACCGTATCGAAAAGTGGGTACGAAACCTACAACCGCGAAATCAGTGTGAATGCAAATGACACGGTTTGGGTTAAGCTACGTCCGAGTGGATAACGCTTGAAATTCATACTGAATTCACAAGATTGAGCTAAAAACGCCATTTTGATCCTAAGTTATTAAAGGATAACTTAAGACAAAGTGGCGTTTTCGTTTAAAATAAGCCAATTAATCAATAATTAGATGTAGAAGAAAGACAATGCGCCCAGGTTTACCAGCCCTTTTGTTAGCATTATCTCCGTGTTTGCTTCTCTCTCCTGTGGTAGCAGAAGAAGCGCCGAAGACATTGGTTCAGATTGATGACCAACTCTTCACTACACACGATGAGTTAAAAGCTGCGCTACAAGCGAAAGAACAGCAGCAAGCGCTGCTAGATAGCAAGAAATCAGAATTGGACTCTC
Organism: Vibrio tubiashii; assembly: GCF_028551255.1. Lineage (NCBI taxonomy): Bacteria > Pseudomonadati > Pseudomonadota > Gammaproteobacteria > Vibrionales > Vibrionaceae > Vibrio > Vibrio tubiashii. Next base: position 1,319,805 of record NZ_CP117030.1, read on the forward strand.
TTGAACTAAAGGCTAAGTCTTTGGATAACGCGTTCTCTAACGCCAAAAGTAAACTAGAGAATGCTTACCAACGCATGATTGACGATCCAAACATTGATCTTGCTGCATCACAAACAGCTTACCAAGATGCGTGGTCGGCGGTTAAACAGAACCAAAAAGCACGTTTGTCGACAGAGCAAGAGCTGGTAGAAATACGTAATGTCTTTGCAACTCGCCAAACTGAGCTTGAAGCCATTGAACAAAAGATCGCTAGTTTAGACGAAGATAAAATCCGCGCGAGAGTCGAGCAGCTTAGGACTGAACTGAAACAACCACAGCAGATTTCCGTTAGCTTTACTAATCGATGCCAACCTTCGCTCACGCTTTCACAATGTGATCAGCAAACTAAAGAGCTTGCTCTGCAAAAAGCGGTAAAACAATTCAGATCTGAAATTGCCGAACAAACCAGCGAAAGCGCTCTGGTCAAGCGCAATATCAATGACACACCTCTTAACATCCATGTGATTAAGCACGTGACGAAACAAGCGGGTTTCTACGATGGTGTTCGTTATCGCACTATCATGGATGTAGAACTGGAATCACGCCCTAAAGCGAAAGCAGCATGTGATTTGCTACAAGTAGGCACTCAGTACTGTTTCGCACCTGGCACGTCACGAGAGCTACAAGCCGACCAAGAAATGGCATGGGTAACACTTGCAGTACGTTCTAATCAGTTCAACGACAGTGTGTATATCGATGGCGTTTCCTACGGTAGTACACCCGTTGAGATTATGCTGCCTATCGGTCTTCACGACATTACCGTACAAAAAGAAGGCTACAAAGCCTTTACCCAGCAAGTCTCAGTGAAGTCTGACACTGCCATTCGAGCGGTTCTGAAAGAAAAGTCGAACCCACTTCGAGCAGGCAGTAAGTTTGCTGACGGTATGGCAAATGATGGTCAAGCACCTGAGATGATTGCTGTTTTACAAGGAAAATACTTCACGGGAGAAAACGCCTCGAAACAAGTATTCCTTGATCATGCTTTCGGCATTGGCGCGACTCCTGTAACGGTCAGTCAGTTTGCTACCTTTGTTGAGCACACCAATTACCAAACAGATGCAGAGCTTAAAAACACCTGTACTGCACTTGTGAATGGGGAAGTCACTCCCGTATCTAAAGCTAGCTGGCGTGATCCTGGCTTTAAGCAGTATCCGAACTCCCCTGTGGTTTGTGTTAGCCAGAACGATGCTAAGTCGTATGCAAATTGGCTACGCAAGCAGACAGGCGCTGCTTATCGTCTACCGACAGAAGAAGAGTGGGAAGTCGCTGCTCGCGCTGGTAGCCAAGATAAATATTGGTGGGGCGACGCCTTCGTATCAGGTGAAGCCAATACCGGTTGGAGTGGTACTCCGTGGTCTAATACGAGCACATCGCCAGTCAGTGCCTTTAAACCAAACCAACTTGGTCTCTATGATGTAGTGGGCAACGTTTGGCAATGGACAAGCAGCCCTAAAGGTATCGCAAAAGGTGGCGCTTGGAACTTCTCCCCAGAAATGGCGGCTTCTGATAAGCAACTATTCTTATCTACCTTTGAAGCGGCAAACTACCTTGGGTTCCGTGTCGTCCGAGACATAAACTAACCAGTCGAAAAGGGGGGATTTCCCCCCTTTTTTATTACTATCAAAGAGATATGATAACTAACGAGTCAGGTTGTATTACCTAACTTAGTATCTATTGATACGTCTATACTCAGTGAACCACTGAGTTCATAGAACCTCTTCTACACGTCGACAAGATTATTTCTTGTGTTTGCCAGTCATCGTACGATGCCTGGCATTTTTTATCGTACAGAATATTCAAATCTGATATGATATTCGTTCTGTTTTATAAGATTTATATTGATAAGTGAACGAACAACAAGCCTCTCTATTCAATCAACTCCCCGGCTTTTGGGGCTGTAAAGACCTCAATTCTGTTTTTGTTTACGCCAACGATGCCTACGCTAAGCTTATCGGCTTTACACAGTCGAGTCAGTGTATTGGTTTGTCGGATAGCCAAATGCCAAGCCCAACCTCCCGCTGTGCTGCTGATTTCGTACGCCAAGACCGATATGTCATAGAGAACAAGGCACAGCTTAAGATCTTAGATATCCACCCCTACCCCGATGGTAGCTGGCGTGCGCACATATTCACTAAGACTCCTTGGCTAGATGACAGTGGGCAAGTACAAGGCACCATATTTTATGGGCAAGAGTTGTCGAACACAGCAATTTTAGAAGTTAGCCACTGGATATGTCGGGCGACTGGGCTAACATCGAATGAAACGTTAGCTGGTGATACCCCGCCAACCAGTACCTTAAGCAGTAAATTGACTTCAAGAGAATCTGAAGCACTGTTTCTTTTGTTGTATGGTAAAAAGCCAAGCTATATCGCTAAAATAATGAAGATCTCAATCAAGACATTAGAAAGCTATGTCGTTAGGCTTAGACACAAATTTGGCGCTCACTCTAAGGCTCACCTGATCGATCTAGCGCTTGAGCAAGGCTACGGGTCTTACATCCCAGAAACCTTGTTAAAAACTCAGATTTCCGTTGCTCTTAATGCAGAAAACGCCGCGTAATGCGGCGTTTTGACTATGGAGCAAGGCGATCAATATGCCACGCTTCGTGATCTTTAGAGAATAAGAAACGGTCATGAAGTCGATGCTCGCCTCCTTGCCAGAACTCGATGCTTTCTGGCCTAATGCGATAACCTCCCCAGAAACTTGGTACTGGGATTTCACCTGCTTCAAACTTCTTTTTAAGCTCTAGGAACTTACCTTCTAAAACCCCACGTGCTGAAATGCGGCTGCTTTGTTTGCTGGCAATCGCGGCAAGCTGGCTGGATTTAGGTCTTGAAGAGAAGTACTTCATATTTTCGACCGCACTGAGTTTTTCGGCAACGCCAGTAATATGGACTTGTCTTTCTAGCGGGTGCCAAGGGAAATGTAAGCTGACCTTAGCATTGTGCTCGATTTGTTGCGCCTTGCGACTACCTAGGTTGGTATAGAATATAAATCCTTGCTCATCGACGTTCTTTAGCAAGACGATTCGTTGGAACGGCTGACCTGTTTCATCCACCGTCGCCACTGTCATTGCTGTTGGATCTGTTAGCTTGGCATCAATCGCTTGTTTCAACCACAAATTGAATTGAGCAACAGGGTCTGACAACAAGTCTTTTCTTCGCAAACCACCTTTTGTGTATTCGCGACGAATATCATCAAGTTCCATCTTTTCTCCTCGGCGAAATTTTTTTGTCGATTGTGCGCTCTTAATGATAAGAACTCAAGCCCAAGGCAACGGATAACGCTACACTCTATAAAAACCATCGATTAAATCTAAGTTAACTATTTTACTAGGATAAATCTGACAGCAAATCCTTAACATTTCGGGTCATGAGTAATAAAATCAATAGAATAACTCTATATAATAAGGACTACCCATGAGTAAGAGCGGTTATGACAAGCTTACTCCAAACGAACTGGACTATGTCGACGACAAAACAGCGGCACTGCTACTAAACACACCGAATAGTGCGCGTGTGATGCTGTGGGTCATGGTGCTGTTTTTTGTGCTCGCCGCTTTATGGGCATCTTGGGCCGAAATCGACAAGGTCACGGTCGGTCAGGGCAAGGTCGTTCCTTCTTCTCAAATTCAAGTGGTACAAAACTTAGAAGGTGGTCTGGTCAAAGAGATCCTTGTCCGTGAAGGTCAAAAGGTTGAGAAAGGCCAGCAACTATTGCTAATTGACGATACGCGTTTCCGTTCCGATTACCGTGAGCGTGAACAACAGGTCGCTAACTTAACGGCGAGTGTTTTACAGCTCTCGGCTTCCATTACTAGTGTGGAGCTAAACGAAGATTTTGATGAAACCAACTGGCAAAAGAGTGTACTACTCAACTTTAATAAGTTGGCTTTCCCGCCAATTCTCGAAGAAACGCAACCTAATCTAGTCGCTCGTCAACGCGCTGAGTATCGTCAAGATTTAAATAATCTTCGTAACCAGATCTCGCTACTTGATCAACAGGTAAAGCAGAAACAACAAGATCTGGTTGAGATCCAAGCTCGTGTTAGAAACTTACGTGAGAGCTACCGCTTTGCAAATAAAGAGCTAGAGATTACTAAGCCGCTTGCTGAAGAAGGTGTCGTACCGAGAATCGAACTGCTCAAACTTCAGCGTCAGGTTAACGATACTCGCCGCGAAATGACTTCCAGCGAACTCAAGGTTCCTGTCCTTAAATCTGCCATTCGCGAAGCTATGCTCAGCCGCATTGATGCCGCGCAAAAGTTCCGCTCAGAGCAACAAGAGAAGCTAAACCAAGCACAGGACAAACTCTCTTCGCTTACAGAATCAACCGTGGGTTTAGAAGACCGAGTTAACAGAACCGTCGTTACCTCTCCTGTGACAGGAACGGTCAAAACTCTCAACGTCAATACGGTTGGTGGTGTTATCCAACCAGGTATGGATATTGTTGAGATTGTACCAAGCGAAGACACACTACTCGTTGAAGCCAAAATCGCGCCGCAAGATATCGCGTTTCTGCGCCCAGACCTTCACACTATCGTTAAATTTAGTGCTTATGACTTTACTAAATACGGTGGCTTAGAGGGTACGCTCGAACACATAAGTGCCGATACAACCACCGATGAAGAGGGTAATAGCTACTATCTTGTGCGAGTACGGACTAAAGAGACAAGTCTAGACAAAGACAACTCGCTACCGATTATTCCGGGGATGACCGCATCGGTCGATATCATTACCGGTAAGCGCACTATTTTAGAATATCTGCTTAAGCCAATTCTTAGCGCGCAGAACAATGCTCTAAAGGAATAGACTGCATGATCAATAAAGAGTCAGAGAAAACAATTTGAAAGTTCGCATGTTTGCCAACGGCCTGATTGCTTTTGCTGTACTGCTGTTAGCCACAACCACATCGTTTGCTCTTAACACCCAAGAGCAACGTTGGGTCGATGCTGTGCGAAAAACCTACGGCGATCGCGCCGGCCGCCGTGTCGAAACGTGGCGCAAGGAGATGGCGCAGTATAAATCGATCCCTGAACGGGATAAGCTGACCAAGGTAAATAACTTCTTCAATCAACTCAATTTCGTCAACGATATTCACCTATGGGGCAAAAACGATTACTGGGCGACGCCTTTGGAGTTCCTTGGCAGTAATGCAGGGGACTGTGAAGACTTCACCATCGCCAAGTATTTTTCCCTTCTTGAACTAGGTGTATCAGATAAAAAACTCCGCTTGGTGTATGTTAAAGCCATTGAATTAAATCAATTTCATATGGTTTTGGCCTATTACTCCAAGCCAAGTGCAGAACCGATTCTGCTCGACAACATCAACCCACAAATTAAACGTGCATCTAAACGCCGAGATTTACTACCTATCTACAGTTTTAACGGTAAGAATCTATGGCTGATGAAGTCGAAACAGGGACAACTTGCAGGGAAGTCTTCAAGGCTCAGCCTATGGAATGACCTCCGTGCGCGCGAGAAATCGCTCAAGCTAAATAAACCAGTAGTCAATTATGATGAGTAGGCAATATGACTTTATATAAACAACTTGTCGCAGGTATGATTGCGGTCATTTTGATGCTGTTAATCTCGGTGTTTATCATCGAATTTAACACCACTCGAAGTAACCTCATTCAACAGCAGCGCTCTGAGGTGAATAACACCATCAATACGGTCGGTCTCGCATTGGCCCCGTATCTAGAAAACAAGGACCAAGTTGCCGTGGAATCGGTCATCAATGCCTTGTTTGATGGCAGTAGCTATTCAGTGGTGCGTTTGATCTTCTTAGATACCGGAGACGAGATCCTACGCTCGTATCCAGTCAAGCCAAACAATGTGCCAAAATGGTTCACTCGCCTCAACCTGTTTGAAAAGATCCACGACCGACGCGTCGTGACGAGCGGATGGATGCAATTAGCCGAAGTCGAGATTGTCAGCCACCCTGGGGATGCCTACACCCAGCTATGGCTTGCATTTGAACGCTTAGTGATTGCTTTTTGTATTATCATGCTGCTTGGTTTGTTCTCTATCTCTTTCATCCTAAGACGCGCGCTTCGTCCTTTGCAGCTTATCGTAAACAAAATGGAGCAAGTCGCGAACAATCAGTTTGGCGAACCACTTCCACGACCGGCAACGCAAGACCTAATCTATGTTGTTGATGGCATTAACAGCATGTCCGCCCAACTTGAGAAATCCTTTAAAGCACAAGCAAAAGAAGCTCAGCAACTTCGTGAACGTGCCTACATTGATCCAGTGTCGCAACTTGGTAACCGTGCTTACTACATGAGTCAGCTTAACTCGTGGATTGGCGAAGGTGGTATTGGCGGCGTTGCAATACTCGAAGCAAGCTTCATTCGCGAACTCTATGAAGAAAAAGGTTATGAAGCGGGTGATGGTATGGTTCGAGAGCTCGCAGATCACTTGAAGGTGTCTATGTCATCGCCAGATGTCACTCTAGCGCGTATCTCTACAGAGGAATTTGGTTTTATCTTACCGAATGTCGATGATTCTGAGCTTAAGTTGATTGCCGAGAGCATTGTTACCTATGTGCAAGATATCAACGCCGATCCAACAGGAATGGCGACGGCAAACCTATCCCTAGGTGTGGTGTACAACAAGGCTTCGACAAGCTCGACAGAGCTGCTCACTATGCTTGATAACGCTTTGGCTAATGCCAAGTCGAACCCAGAACTTAACTACGGTTATGTGACTGGAGAAGACACTGACAACCTAATGGGTAAACAGCAGTGGAAAACCTTGGTGGAAGAAGCGATCAGTAATGATTGGTTTAGCTTCCGCTTTCAGGCTGCCAATAACAGTTGGGGGCAAGCTTATCATCGCGAAGTTTTCTCTGCGATTGAGAAAGATGGCGAACGCTACAGCGCAAATCAATACTTGTTTGCTCTAGAACAGCTTAATGCTAGCCACCTATTCGACGAATATGTGATTAAAGCGATTGTCGATCGACTAGAAGCAGGCGAATTTAGTGAGCCTGTTGCGATCAACATTGCGCAGAGCAGTATCTCTCAGCCAAGCTTTATCCGCTGGGTGACACAATTGCTAAACAAACATTCATCGGTTGCCTCACTGTTGCATTTTGAGATTCCTGAAAACTGCTTTATCAATTCACCACACCACACTGCCCTATTCTGTAATGCGGTACGCGGGGCAGGTGCAGATTTTGGTGTCGATAACTATGGGCGTAACTTCCAGTCTTTGGATTACATCAACGAGTTCCGTCCTGCTTATGTGAAGCTAGATTATCTCTACACTCACCACTTGGATGATGAGAAGCAGAAATTTACTCTGACCTCTATTTCGAGAACAGCGCATAACTTGGGTATCAAGACTATCGCTTCACGTGTCGAAACTCAAACTCAGTTAGATTTCTTATCTGAGCACTTTATTGAAGTCTTCCAAGGCTTCATCGTAGATAAATAATAAACAAAAGGTATAGCATGCAGGATCCGCTATTAAATTCACTTATCTACGTCAGTCGATACTACGGGTTAGCGAACTCTCCAGAGGCGCTAATTAATGGCTTGCCTCTGTCAGACGGTAAGCTGACACCCTTTCTCTTTCCACGTTCGGCAGAACGTGCGGGGTTGGTAGCAAAAGAGAACCGTTCTGCTCTCACTGAGATTTCACAGCTTGTATTACCCGTTGTGTTGATCTTAAAAAGCGGCGATGCCTGTGTTCTCAACAGCATTAATGACGACAAAACCGAAGCAGAAATCGTTACTGGCGAGTCAGGTTTAGTACCGATTTCACTCCCGATCGCCGAACTAGAGCAACTGTATATCGGTCGCTACTTCTTAGTAAAGAAACAGTTCCGCTACGATGAGCGCTCTCCGGAGGTACTTAAAACTCGTGAAGGGCACTGGTTCTGGGGTACGATTTGGCAATCGAAAAAGATCTACCGTGATGTTCTTATCGCTTCGATCTTAATCAACCTATTTGCCGTTGCTGCGCCGATGTTTACCCGCTTAGTGTATGACAAGGTTGTACCTAACTTGGCGTTTGAGACCTTGTGGGTATTAGCAAGCGGTATTTTCGTAATCTTCCTCTTCGACCTGACTCTCAAGCTGTTGCGTAGCTACTTTATTGATGTGGCGGGTAAGAAGTCAGACATACTGATTTCATCTAAGCTGTTTAGTAAAGTCATGGGGATTCGTATGGAAGCTCGCCCGGCTTCTGTCGGCGCATTTGCACGCCATCTTCAGGAATTTGAATCTATCCGCGAGTTCTTTACCTCTGCAACCATCGGCTCATTGATCGATTTGCCTTTTGCAATTCTGTTCTTAGTGCTGATTTGGTTAATGGCAGGTAACTTAGTCATCGTCCCTATCGTCGGTGTTTTGATTTTGGTGATTTACTCTGCCTTGATCCAAGGACCACTAAGACACACCATCGAAGAGGGTTCGCGTCTAGCGTCTCAGAAATACGCCAACCTTATTGAGAGTCTTTCAGGCCTTGAGACGGTCAAGCTTTTTGGCGCGCAAAGTCAGTTCCAATTCCGTTGGGAAGAAGCGGTTGCTCATATGGCGAACTGGAATATTAAGAGCCGCCGTATCACTGATGGTATCCAAAACACCGCGGGATTTGTTCAGCAAGCTTCTAACGTGGGTATGATTATTCTCGGTGTTTATCTGATTTCCGAAGGTGAACTGACCATGGGTGGACTTATCGCCGCAACAATGCTTAGTGGTCGTGCAATAGGCCCTATGGTTCAGCTCTCATTGCTTTCAACTCGCTACAACCAAGCAAAATCATCGATGACCATCATTGAACAAGTGATGTCGATGCCAGACGAACAAGAGGAAGGTAAACGCTATATTCACCGCCCAATTGTTCACGGTAAGATCGAGCTAGATAAGGTCACATTCCACTACCCTGACTCTCCGATTGCCTCTATTCGAGATTTAAGCCTGACGATTAACCCAGGTGAAAAAGTGGCTATTATTGGTCGTATTGGTTCAGGTAAAACAACCCTTGAGCGCTTGATCATGGGTTTATATAAGCCAACTGAGGGCCATGTCCGAATCGATGATACCGATATCGACCAATTGCATCATATTGATATCCGCAGAAATATCGGTTGTGTGCCGCAAGATAGTCAGCTCTTTTATGGCAGCATACGTGACAACATCACGCTAGGTCGTCCTCTTGCTGACGACAGAGACGTACTCGATGCAGCTAACCGAGCGGGTGTTACCGTGTTTACGCAGCAAGATCCTGCTGGATTGGAGCGCCAAGTGGGTGAAGGCGGTATGTTGCTCTCTGGTGGTCAACGTCAGGCGGTGGCTATTGCTCGCTCTTTACTGGGTCGTCCGCCCGTCTTACTTATGGATGAGCCAACCAGTGCGATGGATAACCGCTCTGAAATGCACATTAAGCAGCAGCTTTCGCAATTGAAGTCGAGTGAGACGCTTATTCTAATCACTCATAAAACATCAATGCTCGATGTGGTAGACCGCGTCATTGTGATGGAAAAAGGATGTGTGATTGCCGATGGTCCTAAGTCTGAAGTACTGACGAACCTCAAACAAGGCAAGGTTAGAGCAGTTAATTAGTTACTCAGTTCAAACCAATAAGAAAAGCCATTCGGAGAACCCGAATGGCTTTTTGTTAGAGTTTTACATTGTAGTGAATGGCATTAGTTAGTTGGGCAATTCGCCGCACCGACTTCTTTCCACACGCCCCATTGTCCAGACTGTGATGGATTATCACCTTGAGTCCACCATTTCGCTTCCCAAACTTTACCTGCCCAAGAAACTTGCTCACCGCCATTGTATACCGCTGTATCAACCCATAGATTGCTACATAGCTCTCCACCTGTTGACTTCTTAGCCACGACAACGGTCGCAGAAGCCGTTGACGTTGCTTTTCCATCACTCACGGTAACTGTGAAAGTTAGAGACGTATCGGCAGTGTACTCTGCTGCAGTAAAGCTCAAGTTAGAGCCATTGACTGTTGCCGTAAGACCTGCAGGCAGTGCCCAAGTGTATGTAAGTGGATCGTTGTCAGCATCCGTTGAAGCAGAGGCATCAACCACAACAACATCACCCGCATTAACATTTGCTGGCGCTGTTACCGCAGCTACCGGCGCTTGATTCACTGGCGGAACGTCTTTCGAGTTAACGGTAACCACAACCGTATCTGAAGCTGACGCACCTTCATTGTCTGTCACTGTAAGCTTGAAGCTAAGCGTTTCTGTCTGCGTGACTTCAGCCACAGCAAAGCTAGCGCTCGCCGTATTGGCTCCAGTAAGTGTCACAGGCGTTCCAGACACTTGTGTCCATTGATAGCTCGCAATCGTACCATCTGAGTCCGCTGAAGCACTGCCATCTAAAGTAACACTTGCAGGGCCAACAACAGTCACATCCGCACCAGCACTTGCTTGAGGCGCACGGTTTACTGGTGGACCACCAGCTAAACCTTCATGCATTGCATTAAGGATATCGCCGTTATCTGCATCAATCTCCCAAGAGAACAAGCCTGCAAGACCTAGATTACGAACATAAGCCCCTTTGGCTTTTACAGAACGGTCATCATCGAATGTGATCAGCTGACCTGTAGTACGGTTCCAAACCCAAGCGGCTTCAGCTTGTGCATCATAGCCATACTCAAAACCGTTAATGCCTGTGTTATTTGCCCCCAACATGTTCGCTTTCACACCTTTGTAGTCAATAACACCGTCTTCCCACACACCTTGAGCAGTTGAACCTTTAAGTTTGCCGTTACCGACACCTGTCATAGGATCGGTTGGATCCGATAGCGTATCAGGCGTTACACCTTCCCAGCCTCGACCATACATTGCTGCACCGAGTACTAGTTTGCTCGCAGGTACACCTTGTGCCAATAGAAGCTGAATACCATTGTCAGAGGTGTAAGCAGGGCCTTTATACGCTTCGCCGTTTTCGTCGACACCAGTGCCATCACATTGGCCCGGACGCATGAAGCTACCACAGTAAAGCGCAGTTTGGTGACCGACAACGTTATTCCAACCACCGTAGAAGTCGTAAGTCATTGCGAAAATGTAGTCCATGTACTGAACCGCATCTGCATAGTTCACATCTTCAATTTTGTCGTAACCAACACCAATGGCAGAGGTCAGTTCATAAGTTCTGCCTGTTGCGACTTCTAGCTCATCAAGCATTGCTCTGAGTTCTTGCATCAAGGCAACATAAGCTGGGCCATCATTTACTGGGTCGCCCAAGTTTGCCGCCGCACCGCCGCCACCTGGGAATTCCCAGTCAATATCAACACCATCATAGAACTTCCATGTGTTTAGGAATCGCTTAACAGAAGCGACAAAGGTGTCTCGGTTGGCTTTAGTGGTGAAGTCGAAAAATGGGTCAGATAATGTCCAGCCACCAATTGACGGAATAATTTTTAGGTTGGGATTATTTTTCTTAAGCGCCATCATCATCGCATAGTTCCCTTTTATCGGAGTGCTATGCTCATGGCCTGCTTGAAGAAAACTCTTCTGGTAGGCAGCCCACGGATCATGGATAACCACTTCATAATCAGGTACACCCTGACAAGCAGTCATCAATGCATTGTAGCTATTGCCGCCCACTGACTTAACCGACTCATTCGGTCCACAAATTGGGATAAAGCCGTATAGGATGTGAGTCAGATTATCGACCGGTAAGTTGTCGACCGTGTAATCGCGCCCATAAATACCCCACTCAACAAAGTAAGTACCCACAACCGTGTTTGGATCGGTGTTGTAGGATTTATTGTTCGGATCGATGTTCATCGCTAGCGGCCCTAGATGCGAGCCATCGGTATCTGCAACGGTCACCTCAACAGGGGCACTCGTGCTACAGCCGGTCGCATCACAAGCTTCAATGGTCATTTGATAAAGGCCGCCTTGACCATGTTTGAAGTTTGCTGTGGTTTGACTGCCAGTAATTGGGCCAGTTGCGACTTGCACACCATCAAAATAAACCTTGTAAGTGTCACCTGATGTGCCACTCCACTGGTTGAACTTAATGGTGATATCCGCCTCGTCGAAATACTTAACCATCTGGTTGTAACCAGACGTTGTCTCCATCGCCAACTGAATCTTAGAAAACTGAAGATTGTTGGAGCCATAAACATCAACACTTGGAGCCGTTGGTGCCGCTATTGTCGTGCCTGAGATCGCTAATACGATGCCCGCCGCGCACAATGTAATACGATTCATACCTATTTCTCTCATTCCTTGTATGTTCACTCTAAAATCAGAGCTAAATCTGCTCTTTAACGAATCAAAGAACATCACAACCAAGTATTTAAGAGACTTTTTTTTAGGAGAAAAAAATAAAAGCTATTTACGAGTGACGATAAGAAATCATTTTGTTGTTGCTAAGTTGTTACATTCCAAAGTGGATATCGAGCCAAAATTTATAAATTCAATTCGTGTTAGCATAAATAATATATCAATCAACAATTTACAGAAATCAGTGCTATAAAATTATTGATAATCAACATAGAAAACTGCCACAACTTGATGAAGCTGTGGCAGTTTGAATGACATTTGTTAAATCAGATAAAGCCGATTATTTGGACTTAAAACGCGCCGTGAAATGACGAAGTACCGGCGGCTCGTAATCAAATGTCAGCCCTTTTAGCTCGTGCGCACGCTCTTTCAAAGCGATGATCGCATCAGCAATATAGTCCATGTGATCATTGGTATAGACACGTCTTGGGATGGTCAGACGCATCAACTCTAGCTCAGATGCTTTCTGTTCGCCTGTTTCAGGGTCTCTACCAAGAAGCAGTGAACCTATCTCGACCGCGCGAATACCCGCTTCTAGATACAAGGCATTACACAGAACCTGCGCAGGGAACTCATCAGCTGGGATATGGGGAAGTATTTTAGCCGCATCAACAAACACTGCGTGTCCACCTGTTGGGTATTGGATTGGAATTCCACCTTCTCTTAGGCGCTCACCGAGATACTCCACCTGGCTGATTCGGTAATGTAAGTAGTCTTCATCCGCACCTTCATACAAACCACGAGCAAGCGCTTCCATATCACGCCCTGCCATACCACCATAGGTGACAAACCCCTCCATGGGTACGCAGCGAGTCTGAACGGCTTGAAACAGCTCTTCATGATCGCGAATACAACAAAGGCCACCGATATTAACCATAGGGTCTTTCTTCGCTGACATAGTCAGCATGTCACCGTATTGGTACATCTCACGAATAATTTCTAAGATGGACTTATCTTGATAGCCCTCTTCGCGCTGTTTGATGAAATAAGCATTTTCACAGTAACGCGCAGAATCAATCACAACCGGAATATCGTTTTTGGTTGCAATTTCATACACGGCACGCATGTTCTCCATCGAAACTGGCTGACCACCAGAACTATTACACGTCACGGTAGTGATAATTGCGCAGATGTTTTCTGAGCCGTGCGCCTCAATCGTCGATTGCAACTTGTCTAAATCAAAGTTGCCCTTCCAGTCGTAAGGTGTCGTCGTGTCAAAAGCGTGTTTATCCACCACATTAATAGCCTTACCACCGTTGAGCTCAATGTGACCAGCCGTCGTGTCAAAGTGATAGTTGGAAATGAACACTGGCTCCGTTCCCCCCCGGACGGCTTTCATCCGCTCAATCAATGCAGGAAATAGAATTTGTTCAGCGCCACGTCCTTGGTGCGCTGGCACGGTGAGTTTATAACCAAAGAAATGTTCTACCGCTGCGCATAAGTTGTAGTAGTTTCGGCTACCCGCATAAGACTCATCCCCCATCATTAAGCCAGCCCACTGGTTATCACTCATCGCGCCGGTGCCTGAATCGGTCAACAGATCAATGTAGACGTCGTCACTTCTGAGTAGAAACGGGTTTAATCCTGCTTCATTTAACGCGTCAACTCGATCGTCATACGTCGTCATTTTGATAGGCTCAACCATTTTGATACGGAAAGGTTCTGGGATACGTTTCATCATTAATTTCCTTTAAATAGATCTAGTCACCCGCTGCAATTAATCGCGGGTAATGTTGATTTTGAATAAGATTTTTTCGGTGCGGAAAGCACCTCAAGGTCATTAACGAAGAGTCGTTTCTTTGTTTAGTAGGGAAAGGGTGTAGTCAACGTTATACCATGGCGACAACACTAGTCTGCTGTCTAACATATCGGTATATGCCATAGCGTTATCCTCCTGATTCATTGTACACCTAGTTAATATAGTCTAGTTATTATCCAGATTACCGTGAAAGATAGCTCAAATTTATAAACTGACGTGCCACATTAACGTGAGCACTAATTAAGATTTGATGAATTTTTCAAACTTCTTACATTCGCATCTTGAAATCATGCGGCGAGCTAGGCACTCTCTTTGCAGTTTAAGTGCCTGTTTATTAGGAACCAAAAATGAAAATAAAAACAACATTACTTGCTGCAATCGCTTTAGGTACCAGTGGTCTCGCTGCTGCTGACGTAACTATCTCGATTCCAGACACTATCGACGTCTTAGTGGTGAACGATGCAAAACCTGAGCTATCAGGCAGCTTCTTTTCATCCAAAACGCTTACGCTACCTAACGGTGAAAACCAAATCTTATTTACTTACCAGCCATACTTCGACCAAGGTAAAGATCGCGTGATCCTTGAAAGTGATCCAATTATCGGAACCTTCAATGTCGCTGACCAAGAACTGGAATTTGAATTACCTAAGTACCGCAACGAAAGCGAAGGTTCGAAGAAAATTCGTGACTTAGAATGGTCTTTAAAAGATGAAAGCGGTCAAGCGATCGAAATGAAGCAAGACAAGCTGGTGAAGGAAGGGATGCAAATCGGCCGAAACCACAAAATTGAACTGGCTGAATACAACCGTCGTGGTGGCATTGCAGCAGTTTCAACAGCAGCTGTGGTTCCAGTAACCTTGCCAGCACAAATTGACGGCAAACCTGTGAAAGCTGGCGATAACACTGCAGAAGAAATGCTGCATTTCTGGTACAGCAAAGCAGATGCAGAAACCCAAGCTCGCTTTAAAGCATTTGTAAACCAGTAATGATCTTAAGGCCCGCTGACCTTTTGAGCTAATTTTTGCAGTAGAAAGGCGCGCAAACCCTAATAAGCCAGTACTAAACGAGTACTGGCTTTTTACTTTCTTGGCCTGTCGAGATCCGGTAACACTCCTGTGCATTCTCTACCAAGCAATCAAATACCTTGCGATCAAGCTGATTGTGATTAACCATCTGTTCAATGATGTCAATCGCTTCCTCTAAAGGAAGACCTTCTCGATAAGGACGAGATTGTGTGAGCGCTTGAAAGACATCCGTCACTGCAATCAATCGGCTTGGCTGGTCAAGCTGGCTAGCGGACAACCCTAATGGATAACCTGACCCATCAAGCCGCTCATGGTGATTAGATGCCCATTCTACAATTTGCTGATTGGTAAACATTCGTTGAATGGCATGACGAGAATCTGTTGCGTGACGGCGAATACACGCATACTCTTCATCCGACAGCTGATCAGGCTTATGCAATATCGCACTCGGCGTTTTAAGTTTGCCAATATCGTGAATTAATCCCGCTAGATAGAGCATTTTTCTTGCTCGTTCAGAGTAACCCAATTTATGGGCAAAAAATTCAGCGAGCTGGGCAACGTGTAATGAGTGTTGATAGGTGAACGAACTTTTCGCGTCGACGATTTGAGCAAAGAGCTCTGCCACTTCAATCGACTCGTCTAAGCCAATAGGATCTCGATAAAGTGGAGTGAAAGTATAAGACAGGCTCTCTATATATCTCGCTTCCATCGAAAACCAGAAATCATCGCACTGAACCAACTCACTCATCACTCGGACTTGAGTCGGTTCAAACATAGTACCTGAGTTTGCTTGTAGCTCACCGATAATACTCTTCTTACTTACTTCGGTGATATTGCCATACGAATCTAACGCATAATTGCCGTGTAGATAATCAAGACGATCAGCTAAAAACAGCAAGGTCGCATACTGCTTAACATCATCACTCACAGCATGAATGCCTTTTAACTCTTGCCACCAAGTATGATGGAGTAAAACAGGCATGGCAAGCTCTGACAAAGGTCGACAAGCTTTAAGCAGCTCATAACCTTTGACACAGTGTTTGCGAGTATTCCTTGGCGCGAGTGCAGCCAGCAGTTCACCCACTTCAGCACTCTCAGATACTCCACAATCATGAATCAAACCCAGTGAGAAGACGGTTTGACATCGGTCTTCATCCCAGCCCATCCGCTGAGCACAGCGATAGGCGATATACGCGACTCTGTGTCCATGATAGATATCATCAACACCTACCGCGTCCAGAGCATAGGCTATTTCAAATAATACGCGACGTAGATCGACACTAACTTCGTCTTGAGGCACTTCCATACTAACGCTTTTATCATTTATAAATAATTATTATGCGAGGCAGGGTATACGAAAGTGGTATCTATAAACCATAAATAGTGAATGGTTATTGTGAGAAATGTGACCCCTGCTACGCAGTGCATATTTTTCGTGCTAGAAATCAAATTACTATTACATGATATTGTCCTAGCCATCACCTTTGTAGTTTGTTAGGTTAGTTTAATTAACATATGCAAGGAATAGACTATGTTTACACAGAAAGTGGATGACGATATTTCCATCGCACTGGTTCAAGAATCCTTTGCCGTCAAATACAGTAAACTGGTCACTGACCAAATTGACTATTTATCCCAATGGCTTGCTTGGCCACCTCATTGCACGAGTGAACAAGATTTTCGTCTGTTTGTACAACGCGTGCTGCATGAATACGCAGAAGGAAAAACCATTACTTGTGCCATTGTGTATCGTGGAGAAATCGTTGGAAACTGTAGCTGTTTCAATATTGACTATGACACTAAATGCCTAGAAATAGGCTATTGGTTATCAAAGCACCACCAAGGCAATGGAATTGTCACTCGCGTTGTCAAACATCTAATCGATTTTGCCTTTAACGAGTTAAACATTGAAAAAGTCCAACTTTCAGCAGCGGTAGAAAACCGAGCAAGTCGGAGTGTTGCTGAACGGTCAGGGATGACTCTGGAAGGTGTGATCACCAATCAAGAAAAAATCGGTGAACGTATTCTCGACCACGCTATCTATGGCATTCACAGAAATCGTTAGTGTTGAGTTGACGCTGAGCACAATTTTACTCGTTATCTCATAGATATAGAGTGCTATATGCTAGGATTGCGCTCGTTTTTAAACTCTCGGGATAGATGTTATGCCCAGCTATGCAAAGTTTCTTCTTATTGCCGTTGCGTTAGGTGCCGGTTTCTTTGCCAGTGATATTGTTAAGTGGTATCAATCGACAAATCAACAGGTATCTCTAGACGACTACTGCCTGCTTACGACTAGCCAGTGTCAGCAAGACTCTATCTCTGTTCAAGCGAATAAAGACATCACTCACCCACTCGTCCCCACCCAAGTGACGGTCAACTGGGAAAGCGCCAACAGCGATAGTCTGATGATGACTTTAGAAGGGTATGAGATGGATATGGGCACTGTTGTGTTTAAGATCGACAAATCTGACTCGGGAACTTTTACTGGTGAAGTTGTGTTACCTGTGTGCACAGAAGACGCGATGACTTGGTATGGCACCATCACTGACGGCAAACAATCAATCAATACATCAATAAGGATGGAACGATGAGTAAGAACTGGTCATTAATCCTAGTCGCCGCCTTTGTTCTTGGCTTTGGACTGAAAAGCTATCTCGATCATCAAAATAGTGATGCACCTCTCGCTCAAGATACATCTAGCATTACGCTGTTTGGTGAAGACAACAAAGCGGTGTCACTTTTCGATCCTCAAGATACACGAATTAGAGTCGTTTACTTTGGCTTTACTCGTTGTCCAGATGTATGCCCAACGTCTTTGGCCATGCTGGCAGGCGCGCTGAACCAAATTGATCAAGAAACGAAAGAACACTTCCGCCCAGTGTTTATCTCGCTGGATCCGGAGCGTGATGCGGCTGCTGACTCATACAAATACGCTCAATACTTTCACCCAATGATTGAGGGGCTTTCAGCGCCTTTAGAGGTCACTACCCCACTTGCTCATCAGTATGGTGTGATTTTCCGTAAAACCGAATTAGAAAACTCTGAATTGAAATATACGCTGGATCACAGCTCCTATTTCTATTTCCTCAAACCAGATGGCACATTAATCACAAAAGTGCCACACACGCTCACGCCAGCACCGCTGGTTGAAGCCTTTAAAACGATTACATCAAAAGGATAGTCAGGATGAAACTTCAAGCCCTTCTCTTAGCCTCTTTGGCATTAAGCCCTTTTGCTTATGCAGATTCAGATATCATGGCTCATCACACCTACGCACGTGCTACGCCACCCAATGCAGCAACCAGTGCCGTGTTTGGTGAGTTTATGAATCATAGTGATAAAGACCGTTATATCGTCTCCGCTACCACAGATGCGGCAGGTAAAGTTGAATTGCACGATGTGATCAAAGAGGGCGATGTGATGAAAATGCGCCAAGTTGAGCAAATTACCATCCCAGCAAATGGGACTGCGGTTCTAAAACCTGGCAGCCTACATATTATGCTATTCAACCTAACGAAACCTTTTGCTGAAGGCGATAGCATTGATGTTCAGCTCACCTTTGCCAATGGCGACCAACAAACCATCAAAGCTCCGATTAAGAAAGTGATGAGTGGTATGAAACATCACCACCACTAAGCAATGATTTTAATATAAGAGGTGGGCAAATGTTCACCTCTTTTGCTATGATAGCTGGCGTAAACACAAGTAAGTCCATAGGAGGATACGATGATTGTACTTAAAACCCACCCGGCAAAATTGGTGAAGTCACTTTAATAACCCACTTCTACCCTTCCTTTGCCCGGTGTTATCTAAACCGGGGTCTTAAGACCCTAGCAAATTTATATAGATACAGATATCTGTATGCTTGGGGCAACTATGAATACCAAAGCAAATACACCAATGTCTTTAGCGACACTTGGTTGGAACAACCTATTTCAACAACAACTTACACTAGAAGATTTAGAGCAAGAGTTCACAGCCGCTCGTATCACTGAGCACCACCGCAGTGGCTATAAGCTATTGAGCGAATCTGGTGAGTTACCATTAGAGATCCATAAATCACTACCCTCTATGACAGTGGGTGACTGGATTTTGATTGACGGCAATCAGCACTTTGTGAAGCTTTTGGACAGACAATCCTTGTTCCATCGCAAAGCAGCAGGTAGCAAAGTCAACGAGCAGCTCATTGCAGCTAACGTCACAACCTTGTTTATTGTTTGCTCACTGAATGAAGATTTTAATCTCAGTCGAATTGAGCGTTACCTCGCGATTGCCCATGAAGCTGATGTTGAACCTGTTATTGTTCTCACTAAAGCTGACTTAGCCAGCGATGCTGAAGACAAGAAAAGGCAAGTACAACAGCTAGACCCATTGTTGATGATCGAAACTGTCAATGCGCTTGATAAAGCACACAGTGAAAAGCTATTGCCTTGGTGTCAAAGCGGGAAAACCGTCGCCTTCATGGGCTCATCAGGTGTGGGCAAATCGACATTGGTGAACACCTTGCTGCAGGACCAAGTCCAGCTCACAGGTGGTATCAGAGAAGACGACAGTAAAGGTCGCCACACAACAACAAGTCGCTCTATGCACTTTATGCCGACAGGGGCCGTTTTAATCGACACCCCAGGAATGCGTGAATTGCAATTGATTGACTGTGCAGATGGTGTGGCTGAAACCTTCTCTGACGTGGAGTCACTGGCTGCACAATGCCGATTTTCGGATTGCCAACATCAGGACGAACCTAACTGTCGTGTGAGAGAGGCCATCGAGTCAGGTGAATTGGAAGAGAGGCGATTAACGAACTATATGAAACTACTGCGAGAGCAGCGTCGAAACAGTGCAACCATTGCTGAAAAACGTGCCTCGTTTAAAAAGCAGACCAAGTTTTATAAAAAAGTTCAAAATGCGAGCCGCAATCAGAAGCACAGTAACGGCTATTAGAGTCATTCTCACAACATGGTAAAAGGGGCGCCTGCCCCTTTTTTGTTACTCGCAAAACACAAGATTAAAACATAAAATTCACAAAAACCGATTGTAGTTAATTTTTAATGCTAATTTTCAATTAATTCTAGACACAATGTTTCAAGTCGCTAGTATGTCTGTCTCAGTTTGCAATAACTGAAATTACTATAAATTTATAAAACTATTCATTGCAGGGATAACTATGCAACACAACTCTCTTATTGCACGCTTTGCACGTGGCAATCTGGTTTTGCAGATCCTAGCCGGCATCATTCTTGGTGTGGGTTTAGCGACCGTCTCTCCAGAGCACGCAAAAAGCGTCGGTTTACTTGGAAGTCTTTTTGTCGGAGCACTAAAAGCAGTAGCGCCTATTCTTGTTTTCATTTTGGTAGCAGCATCGATTGCTAACCAAAAGAAAAACCAGCATACCTACATGCGCCCAATTGTGGTTCTTTACCTTTTCGGTACCTTTACTGCCGCTTTAACCGCAGTGGTACTTAGCTTCTTATTCCCAACCACGTTGACGCTTGTTTCTGGTGCTGAAGGGGCAACGCCTCCGCAAGGTATTGCTGAAGTACTTAACACGCTACTGTTTAAACTTGTCGACAACCCAGTCAATGCATTAATGAGTGCGAATTACATTGGCATTCTAGCTTGGGCTATCGGTCTAGGTTTAGCGCTGCACCACGCCTCTGGTACAACAAAGGCAGTGTTTGAAGACTTAAGCCACGGCGTTTCTCAGATCGTACGCTTTATCATCCGTCTAGCACCATTTGGTATCTTTGGCCTTGTTGCTTCAACACTGGCAACGACAGGCTTCGAAGCACTAGCTGGTTACGCTCAATTGCTCGTAGTTCTTTTAAGCTCAATGGCGATCATCGCATTGGTTGTTAACCCAATCATTGTATTCGTTAAAACAGGTGAGAACCCTTATCCACTTGTTCTGCAGTGTATTCGTGAAAGTGGCGTAACAGCATTCTTTACACGTTCAAGTGCTGCAAACATCCCTGTAAATATGGCGCTGTGTGAGAAGCTAAAACTGGACGAAGATACTTACTCAGTATCCATTCCGTTAGGTGCAACCATTAACATGGCAGGTGCTGCAATTACCATCACGACGCTAACACTTGCTGCTGTTCATACCATGGGTATTGAGGTTGATCTACTCACCGCATTACTGCTCAGTATTGTTGCCGCGGTATCGGCATGTGGTGCATCAGGTGTTGCGGGCGGCTCTCTACTCTTGATCCCACTTGCTTGTGGACTATTTGGTATTCCAAATGAAATCGCGATGCAGGTAGTTGCTGTTGGCTTCATCATTGGTGTTGTGCAAGATTCTGCAGAAACCGCACTTAACAGTTCAACTGACGTAGTGTTTACTGCCGCAGTATGTAAAGCGAAGCAAAAGCAAACTAAGCAGTAATTGTTAGATTACATCCACTAAAATGGCCTCGTGAGTAACGAGGCCATTTTTTATTGCTTATCCATTGGCGACTGAGAATAGTCTACTGTGCCAGGTGACTCACTGACTTTAATTTCTTCATCAGGAGGTGGGCTTGCTTCCACTTGCGATGTGTTATCTGCTGTACCCACTCCCAAAGCATCAATATGTTCATCTGTTGGTATAGAGCGCTTGTACAGCTTATTCAGAGCTTTAATAATCGAATGTTTACTGACTTTATTGTCGCGGATCCTTTTAACCATAGGTTTCGCTAAGCTTTGCAAGCCAACAACCGTGTCTACCCCGATATTCAAAGCGACCTGATCTCTTAAGTTTCTCGCTGGTTCATGGCCCAACTGGCCGGCTAAGAATAGCCAAATATACGCCAAAGCATTGCCATTGGGTTTTTGATCCATCCATGCTTCACCCGCTTTATACATAGCGTCAAGATGGCCTTTTTCAGCGGCTCGCTCAAGCCAGTAGATACCGCGTTCAAAATTACTCGCTACACCACGTCCTTGGATATAGTTAAGCCCTAACTTCATGCGCCCTTCATTACTGCGTAGCTCTGCTGCTTTGCGGTAATAGTCTGTTGATTTACTAGGACTTTTGTCTGGGTTATTCGCCGCGATATACCAATCGCCGAGGAAAACTAAAGCATTGATATGATCTTGTGCCGCGGCAGACTCCATGACAGATAACCCTTTCGGCAAATTCACTTCGGTTCCTCGACCTGTAAACAGTGCCTGGGCCATTTCAAACTGATGAGGTAAGCTGCCCTCTGAAGCTGAGATGCACACCTGCCAAAACTTGGCTTGCTCCTTAAGCACAAGATCTTGCTTCATCTTGTTGCTGATCCGAACAACGCCGTACATGCCAGTGACATTGTCGAGTTTTGCCGCCTTTGTGTACCAATAAACCGCTTCTTGAGGCCTTGTACGCTCTGACTCTTTAGCCAGATAGAGAATCGTTGGTACATGACCACCTTCAGCCTTCATAATTCTTTCATCATGCTCTTGCTTACGGTTCTTTTCCATCGCTTTACGATAAGCAATCTCGCGTTCTTTACGCTCCTGTTCAAGACGCTTTTTACGCAAAGATAGGGCTAGCATCCACAAAAACATGCAGAGAAGCAGCAAACCTGTCGCCCCAATGGCGATCCCCATAATATTCATTTGTTGTTCTTTTACTTCCTTTAGGCGCTCTACTAATAATAGTATCGGCACAAAAACCAAATGGTTGAGCGCATCATCTTAACTCAGAACACTAATCACCGTTACGTAATCAACATAAGGGTGGTATCTGCTTCACAACGTCACTGCTAATCCCTGTGGAGATATCTCAAACATCTTATTTTAGTGATTAAAATTTAAGTTTATTTGTCAGCAACACTACTACTATTTTAGACAACGCAATCGAATACACCGTACTCAAGCAAGAGACTTTCTCAAGAAATAGAGAAAAATTGACCGAAAACAATAGCAGTTGAAGTTAACTTATTTTATAATGCGAATTAATGTTTCAGAGCATCATAATTTCCAATACTAGGGGCAAAAAATGAGACTTATCCCGTTAAATCAAGCAGCACAAGTAGGTAAGTGGGCAGCGGCGCACATTGTTAAACGCATCAACGATTTCAAACCTACTGCAGAGCGTCCTTTTGTTCTAGGTCTACCAACAGGTGGTACACCTCTAGCGACTTACAAAGCGCTTATCGAACTGCATAAAGCTGGCGAAGTTAGCTTTAAGCACGTAGTCACATTTAACATGGATGAGTACATTGGCATCCCTGCGGATCACCCTGAATCGTACCGTTCATTCATGTACAACAACTTCTTCAACCACATTGATATTCAAGAAGAGAACATCAACCTTCTTGACGGCAATGCACAAAACAACGAAGAAGAATGTCAGCGTTACGAAGACAAAATTAAGTCTTACGGCAAGATCAACCTATTTATGGGCGGCGTAGGTAACGACGGTCACATCGCGTTTAACGAGCCTGCGTCATCTCTATCTTCACGTACTCGTATTAAAACGCTAACGGAAGATACTCGTATCGCAAACTCTCGTTTCTTCGATGGCGATATCAACCAAGTACCAAAATACGCGCTAACCATCGGTGTAGGTACACTTCTTGATGCTGAAGAGATCATGATCCTAGTAACAGGTCACAACAAAGCACTAGCACTTGAAGCAGCAGTTGAAGGTAGCGTAAACCACCTATGGACGGTATCTGCACTACAGCTACACCCTAAATCAGTGATCGTATGTGACGAGCCTGCAACTCAAGAATTGAAAGTGAAGACGGTAAAATACTTTACTGAACTTGAAGCTGAGAACATCAAAGGTTTCTAATTCCTTTGCCCAAATTGAAAAATCCGAGCTAGGCTCGGATTTTTTTTGCTTAATGTTTAGCTTTCAGGTATTTCTCCACGCCGTTTTTGCTCTGCACTTGCAACCCAATGTTCATTCGGGTCAAACGCTTCATCACAAAGGTCTATGGAGTACCCCATCTCTAGCACTTCTCTGATGGTGAGATTGTCCGCGACTTGAGTCACTTCACCACGTTGATTACGTAATTCCATATTCGCATTCCTCTCAATACTCGCATGTTTGCCTATTAAGTATACTCAAGAATTACCAATTCATGTGACGAACAAAAAGCGACTACAGAGTAAACTTTTGCTGCATTGAGCAGAAGTTTAAGCTTTCGATCAGATCGCTGACATACTCTAAGCTTTCATCTTCAAACTTAACGCCATACTTTGTGTAGTGAGCGGTTTTGGTAATGTTTTTAACAACAGCCTTTAACACTTCCTCAATCGCTGGAGTGTTTTCTTCACTATTGTGAATTTTCAGCTCGACCATGCTGCCGACTCGATAATTCGTCTTGCCTCTATCAACAACAATTAAGCACCCCTGCTGGGAAACGTCTCTAATTTGGCATAAGTACTTACTGTCTTGCGGTGCGAGAATACCTTCAAGGCTAATCTCTAATCGCGCACTTTCACGCAGACCAAGCACCACTTGAGTCGCTTTAGGTAACGTCACCAGCAGCAATTCATTTTCGCCACCGCTGAGCACGTATTCAATCTTGCTTTTGAAATAAACTCGGGCACCCTCGCCTTTTGAGGAGATGACACATGCCTTCATCACATAGCCACGTTGCATAAACTGCGATTTCTCCTTGGGAGAAACCGACGGCATTTCTAGCAAAAGAATACTGTTGGAATGTAAACCAATATACTTAGTGCGACACTTGAGTATTTTTCCCGTTGGGGTAGTGACAATACACGCAACCTCACAAAGAGGCATTACATTACTAAAAGCGTCTTCTCCATAATGAATAGAGCCAGAGGGCTCCGACGCCTTCTCTACGCGTTCTTCGCTTTGCTCTTGAATCGCGTCAGTCTGGTTTTGAGAGGATTCGGACAGTTGTAATTCTTCACTGTTTTCGTTTTTCTTTTCAGCAACGTCCACAATCAGTGACTCCTATGCAATCTATCACTTATATATTTATAGTCGTTCAAGCGCAAATTGGACAGCCCGTTGAGTTGGCCTTATATGCAACATGAATGCAAGCCTAATCATCCTACTACAAAAATCAAATCTGAAACATTATCTTTAACCAAAAACTTAAGAATCAAATATGAAATCAAAGAAGTGGTAAACAAGGCAGTTTTTGTTGACTAAAGTCTAATATCGCATGCTAAATGAGGAGGGACAGACACGTCCTTTAGTCAAGACTTTAAAATTCACCACTCTCAATAAATCACAAACGACACCATAAAACACAAGAAGTCACTTAGTGATGAGAAACCTCCAAAATTCAAATCAAAAATAACACTAGCGTTATTTAGATAATTATAAGTTAATCAGAAAAAACTGACTTATCCGACGTTATCATCAGTTTACCTTCCAATAAAAAAGCTCTAGCGGAGGCTAGAGCTTTTTGGTGTTTGAACCAACAATGAAGAACTATGGTTGCTGCTTAGTCGGCGCTAAAGCAATTTCGCGAACACAGACGTTTTGCGGTTGGTTGTAGGCAAACTCGACAGCGCGCGCCACATCATCGGCTGCCAGTACACCACCCATGTCAACTTTCCAGTCGTCGTAACCATCTTTAATCTCTTGAGACGTTGTGTGCGAAAGCAGCTCAGTTTCCACAGCTCCTGGTGCAATAGTCGTCACGCGGACATTTGACGCGGCAACTTCTTCGCGAACGTTTTCAGAAATCGCGTGAACGGCAAATTTAGTACCACAATATGCAGCGTGATTAGGGAATGTCTTCTTACCTGCGATTGAGCTGATGTTGATAATTGTGCCGCTATTACGCGACATCATTGGCGCTAGCACTGCCTGCATACCGTTCAAAAGACCAATGACATTTACATCGAACATACGCTTCCATTCGCTAGCATCTTGAGTATCGATTTGACCAAGTAGCATCACGCCTGCATTGTTCACTAAGCCATCAACTGGGCCAAACTTAGCCTCTGCTTTAGCAATAGCCGCTTCGAAGGTTGCTTTATCGGTTACATCGACTTGCTCGCACATGGTGTTCGGAAGTTCCAATGCCTCTAGGCGCTCTACACGACGAGCCAACAGAAGTAGAGGATGACCTTCGTTGCTTAAACGACGAGCAATCGCTTCACCAATACCTGAACTAGCACCTGTGATTACAATAAGTTTTTTCATCTTAATATTTCCTCTGATTTGGATTGAGATACAGCCTGTTTCGCTGCGATGGAGGTATATTAAGAAAAATCACTTTGTTGATATATATCACTTGAGTTGAAACACTATTGTTATACTGCAACAATATAGATTACTCAATTAATGGACTCTAAGATGTTGAATCAGGTTAACCTCGCAGATGTACGCTCATTTGTTTTAATTGCTCAGCTGGGCAATTTTACCAAAGCCGCTGAGGCGCTAGATGTGTCTCGCTCGCACGTTTCGCGCCAAATAAGCAACCTAGAGAAGCAGATGAAGGTAACGTTGCTAATCCGCACTACCCGTAGCTTAAAACTCACCGATGCTGGAAAACAGTTCTATTTACAGTGTGAGAAAGCCCTAGCGGGGATTGACCAAGCTATCTTGTCTGCAGTCGATGACGTGGAGCAAGTTCAAGGTGAGATTCGCATTAACTGTGTAGGAGGCTATCTAGGGGAAGAACTGATTGCACAGATCACCTGCGACTTCATGGAACAGTATCCAAACACTCAGGTTAATCTTGATTTTAGTAGCCATAGGGTCGACTTGCTGGAAGAGGATTTTGATATCGCCTTCCGCATGGGACGTTTGGAAGACTCAGGCTTTGTTGCGCGCAAGTTGATGACAATTGAAATGAGCACACTGGCGACGCCTCAATATCTCAGTACTCATGGTCAACCTTCTCATCCTAAAGAACTCGCGCAGCATCAATGCCTAACTGGTTCAGTAAAGCGTTGGGGGTTCACCCATCAAACCAGTCAAGATAAGGCTGAAATCGCCATTCATGGACATTTACAGTGTAAAAATGGACGTGTATTGGTGAAAGGCGCGTTGAATCATCAAGGTATTATTCGAGTCCCTGCCATCTACTGTCGAGAGGAGCTAGAGCGAGAAGAACTAGTCGAGGTGTTCAATGATTGGGCTATCCCTAGTGTCGATTTCTCTGCAATCTACCATCGAGACAGATACCAACCCAAACGCTTAAGAGTGTTTATTGATTTCGTAAAACAGCGATTTGATGACCTTGCTATTTAGCGTAGAAACAAACGCCCAAGTACCTCCACGGCTAACTTACGGTATTTGAGCAGCAAATAATTCCGTGGTAACCAAGCAGGCGAGTAAAGCACTGTTTTCGCTTTAGTGAAGGTACGGAAGCCTTCCTCGCCGTGATACTGCCCTATCCCAGACTCACCGATTCCACCGAATGGCGCATCCTCTGCAGCGACATGGAGCAAGGTGTCATTGACCACCACGCCACCGCTGTGAGTTTGTTCAATGACTTGGTGCTGTAAAATTTTGTCGTTTGACATCAGGTACAAAGCCAATGGTCGTGGCCTAGCGTTAATAAAAGCAAAAACTTCATTCAAGTGACGATAGCCGATAACTGGCAATATTGGGCCAAAGATCTCTTCTTGCATAAGGAGCATTTTGTCAGAAACACCGGTCACTAAATGTGGCACCATCTGTCTAGGTTCAAGATCTAAATAGTCGATGGTGTGAATGGTTCCGCCTAGGCTTTTTGCATCATGTAAGTAGTGCTGCAACCTTTGATATTGTGCTTGATTAACGATGGTTGTTGATGACGTTAAGCTCCCTTCTTTTACATAGAGCTGGTAGAAGCGTTCCAAATAACGTTCAATGAACTTAAGCTCTTTCCCTTGAGGTACTAAGACGTAATCAGGTGCGACACAGATTTGCCCGGCATTAATAGACTTGCCTAGCAAGATAGCATCCACCGCCTTACTAATATCAGCATCGTTGGCAACAATAGCAGGAGACTTACCACCAAGCTCTAAAGTCACGGGGGTTAGGTTTTTCGCCGCTTCAGCAGCGACTAATCTTCCTACCTTGGTGGAGCCTGTAAACAGTAGGTGATCAAAGGGTAGCGCGCTAAAGTACCGAGATATTTCAGCCCCCCCTTCAACTGGGTAAACGTGCTCCCCTACTTCAGAAAATAGGTCACAGAGTACTTGATTGGTGTTTGGCGTATGTTCACTGAGTTTGACCATTACCCGATTTCCCGCGGCAATCGCCGTCACAATAGGGGCAATACTCAGTACGATAGGGAAGTTCCAAGGCACCATGACCCCGACAACACCTAAAGGTTGATAATTAACACGGACTTTGGAGGGGAATAGTAATAATCCTGCAGATCGCTTGCTCGGTTTGATCCAGCTTTTGAGATGTTTGATGGTGTAGTTGATATGGGTAATTGCAGGCAGTAAATCGCAGATCAAACTGTCGAACTCACTGCGGTATCCATAATCTTGGCGCAGCGCATCGACTAACATTTGTTTGCGTTCTAACAGTTCGTATTTGAGGATGCGAAGCCATTCTAAACGCTGCTCCAACTCCGGATAAGGCAGACTGCTATAGCTCGCTTTTACTTCAGAAAACAGGTGCTTTAGGTCTTGCTCTGTTTTGACGTGTTCCTTCTGCCAACGATTAAGATCGACCACTTTTTCCATACGATAGCCAACATGTTTTTCTTCAATTCTTGGTTAAGCTTAGCCATATTCGCAGACAAAGTCGCCTTATCCAGCTATGAAAATGAACCTGAAGAAAAAAGCAGCACCAGAAAACCGGTCGTGGGGGTCAGGAGCATGTTGTCAGGTGCTGCTTAGTTTTACCAATTCATCAGTTGCAAAAGGCTAACTAATGCCAGTCGCTCGATGAAAGAAGAGCCCTCTTCAAGTTTGGAGCGATAGTAAACACTGAGTTGTGATTCCAGTTTTTCTCTTTTCATCATTTCCTCCTCTGTTGCCACCTATTTTGCGACTTTATAAGGAAGGTAAAAACTGTCAATCTAGGTTAATTTCATTCCCCATAAAGACAGCGATCTGGCAAAAAATGGCAGAAAAGAGTAGCAAAGCGACAAAACTAGGAACAAAATCAATAAACAGATTTCTGGTTTGATGAGTATTTTTTGTGTCTGACTTAAATTTATTGCGTTACTACAGCCGTTTGGTCCCACTTGGTGTTGGCGTCGAGCATAAAACGACATTGCCAATCGTTGCCGATTCGCTATTTACCACCTCCCGTCACGCACGCAACTTGCTGAATCAAATGCTTGATTTGTCTTGGTTATCTTGGATTCCAAAAGCTGGGCGCAATCAACGCTCTACGTTGATCCTTCACCTTCATCTAGACGAACTTAAAGCACAGCTGGCTTCAAAACGAATCCTAGAAGGTAAATATGAAAAGGCGCTGTCGATACTGGATGACGACGAAGTAGCGTTTGGAAGATTGCTACAAAGCACCTCTGGCGCAACAATACGTGAAGGTCTGCTGCATATTCAGCTCACCTACAAACGCCCTTTTGAACGCTTGGTGCCACATCAACTCCAGCGTTCTAGCGAGCGCTATCTGCTAAGGCAAATCTATTGCTGTTTAGTATCGAGTGCTGCCAACGGAAACCTAGAGCCACAGCTTGCTCACCATTGGCGCTATGATGAATCGAATCTTGAGTGGAGCTTTTACCTGCGCCCAGGATTAACCTTTCACAATGGTGAAGCGATCAGTGGTGAGTCGATAGTAAATCTGTTTAAAAAGCTCACAACCTTGGCTGATTATCAGAGCGAGTTAAACCATCTCATCGACGTCTACACACCTTCGCCAAACAAGATTGTTTTTAAGCTTTCTAAACCTGACCTCGGCTTTGGTGGCTTGATTTCAGGCGTTAAGTATTCCATTCAGCCCATCTCGCAAATCAGTGAGGCACCAATCAAGCAAGTCATTGGTTGTGGGCCATTTGAAGTGACCGAACACTCTGAGAGCAAACTCTGTTTACAAGCCTTTGAGCGCTACTACGCTTGCCGCGCGTTAACTGACCAAGTTACGATTTGGCATCTTGACGAATCTGAACTGCAAAACAAGCAAATTCAGACCAATCAGCCAGGAGCTCAAGCAAGTTCAGACTGTAATTACTACGTTTCTCACGCCGTAAGTAAGCACTTAGACCGCAATGTTCAACAAAGCCGTACCGAAGATGGCTGTATGTTTGTGCTCTTTAACCAATGCGGAGAAACGGTATTAGATGACAATCAACGCCGCTTTCTGTCTACTTATTTAACACCGCACAAGGTGTTTAATTACCTAGAACAGCATAACCTACTTTTCGGCTGTGAAGTTGCACAAAACCTGCTGCCGATGTGGCACAAGATCACCCGCCCTGAGATGCCCGAGGCTGCCCTGCCTAAACGGCTGACTATCGCTATCTATGATTACAGCTCGTTGCGAAACTGCGCTTTAGCGGTGAAATACCTGCTGGAGCAATATGGTGTGGAAGTGGTGATTAACAGCTATAGCTATCGCCAGCTGACGACTCTGGCTGAATCTGGTCAGCTTCAAGAGTCTGTCATCATTACCAATATCAACCTTGATGACAATCGACACGCCTCTGCGTTTAACAGCCTTTACCATAATCCTATTATCCAACGCTGTATTGGAGAACAATCGAAGGCATGGCTACTAGATAGGCTAAATCATCTGCGTTCGGACACAGAACTACCGGATTACCTCGACGCTCTCGAACCTATAGCTTCTGCGTTGATCAATCAGTTTTGGCTCTCTCCCCTGTTCCACCACAGACAGACATTGCGCTTTCAGGGAGTGCTTAAAGACGTAGCACTCACCAACTGGGGATGGCCGGATATCAAGAATGTCTGGTCTGCCGATTAGTGTAGTTTTTATCGCACAGCGTTAATCCTTCGAACTCAAAACATAAGACCCTTCGTTAGCTCCTTCTAGCTATAAATTTCCGTGACAACAGTGCGGTTTTTTACTGACAAATGTTTTATTTTTGTCACAAAAAACATCAACACTGGTTCACAGAGTCAACATATTAATTTGAACTCTAAATATCATTTCGCTATTTTTATAACGTATTCATTAAAAAGGAAATTACAATGAAACTAAAAACGGCTGCATTACTAACCCTAAGCGCAACCGCTTTCCATGCCCAAGCTGAAGAGTGTGGCAAGGTAACAATCGCTGATATGAACTGGAATTCCGCCACAGTGATTGCCAACGTAGATAAGTTTATTCTTGAGCACGGCTACGGCTGTGATGCTGAATTAATCCCGGGCGATACTATGCCAACGGGTACATCAATGATTGAAAAAGGTCAGCCAGACGTAGCACCTGAACTTTGGAGTAATAGCCTGAAAGATGCTTTGGACAAGGGCGTTGCAGAAAAGCGTCTTCGTTACGCAGGTAAATCACTCGTCGATGGTGGCGAAGAAGGATTTTGGGTTCCTGCCTATCTCGTTAAGCAATATCCTGAAATAGCAACCATTGAAGGTGTTAAGAAGCACGCGAAGTTATTTGAGCACCCTGAAGATCCTGATCACTCAGCCTTCTATAGCTGTCCAGCAGGTTGGAACTGCCAAATCAGTGCAGGTAACCTGTTTAAAGCTCTAGGTTTAGAAGGCTCTGGCTTTACCATTGTTGACCCAGGCTCAAGTGCTGGTCTATCCGGTGCAATAGCAAAAGCGTATGAGCGTGAAGAAGCTTGGTTCGGTTACTACTGGGCTCCGACTGCTGTTCTCGGTAAATATGAAATGGTCAAAGTGGACTTCGGCAGTGGCGTAAACGAAAAAGAGTTCGTCGGCTGTACGACACAGGCTGAATGTGAAGCGCCTAAACCAACCATGTACCCACCTTCACCTGTACACACAATTACCACTGAAGAGTTTGCTAGCCGCGCACCACAAGCTTATGACTATTTCACTAAGCGTGGCTTTAGCAACGCAGATATGAACCAACTTCTTGCTTGGATGGAAGATAACCAAGCAGATGGCGAAGAGGCGATGTTCCATTTCCTAGAAGAGTACCCACAAATTTGGCAAGCATGGGTACCTCAAGATGTGGCAAACAAAGTGAAACAAGCACTTTAAGCCGATAAGAAACCTATAGCGCCGTTAGGCACTATGCTTTAGATGTACTCCTTCGCTACAAGGGTGGCGAAGGAGAATAAAAGGAACTTATTGATGTCTAATGACAGCTGGTTCAACAGCTTTCCCGAAATGGAACGCTCTGATCTAAGAGCAATCCGCAAAACCCTCGATGGTGCATATCGAGATTTCTCACGAGAATATGGCGACCTTATTGAATCCTTCTTCGACCCTCTACTCTCCTTTCTAATCTGGTTTGAAAAGTTATTAATTTCAACGCCTTGGATGATTGTCTTAGCAGTATGTACCGGCCTTGTCTACGCTGCTAGTCGTTCATGGAAATTGGCTGTAGGTTGTTTTGTTTCTTTGATTCTTATTGGCTACTTTGGCATGTGGGAAGACACAATGCGCACCTTGAGCATTATCACCGTCTGTACCATGCTCTCGATAGTGTTGGGTATTCCGATTGGTATTGCCATGGCGCGATCGAATCGTGTTCAGTCGGTCGTTACGCCAATGCTCGATGTGATGCAAACCATGCCAGCCTTCGTTTACTTGATTCCGGTCGTGATGCTGCTCGGTATTGGTAAAATCCCAGGCCTTATCGCGGTTGTCATTTACGCCATACCGCCTGTCATTCGCTTAACTAATCTAGGCATACGCTTGGTCGATAAAGAAGTGCTCGAAGCTGCCACCGCTTTTGGCGCTAGCGCTAAGCAACGACTGTTTGGTGTGCAACTTCCGCTCGCCATGCCCACCATTATGGCGGGAATCAACCAAACCATTATGATGGCGCTTTCTATGGTAGTTATCGCATCAATGATTGGTGTTAAAGGACTGGGTCAGCCTGTACTTAAATCGATCACTAACCAGTACTTCACGCTTGGTTTACTCAACGGCTTCGCAATAGTCGCACTAGCGATACTGTTTGATAGAGCTTCTCAAGCTTACGCGAAACGCACACAGGCTCATTTAGGAGATCTAAAACATGACTAAACCACTTATTGAGATCAGTGGCTTATATAAGGTTTTTGGTCAAAAGCCTAAGTCAGTGATGGAGCGCGTGAAACAAGGTGACAGTAAGGATAAAGTCTTAGCTGAAACCGGACATACGGTTGGTCTGAAGGAAATTAACCTGCAGATCAACCAAGGTGAGATTTTTGTCATCATGGGTCTATCTGGGTCAGGTAAATCAACCTTGATTCGCCACTTCAACCGCCTAATCGATCCCACTGAAGGTCAGATTCTGGTTGAAGGTACAGATGTCATGAAACTGAGCCAAAAAGAGCTTGAAGAGTTTCGTCGCCACAAGATGTCGATGGTTTTTCAGCGCTTTGGTTTATTGCCTCATCGCACTGTGGTCGACAATGTCGCTTATGGACTGGAAATTCAGAATATTGAAAAATCTCAACGGCTACAAAAAGCTAACCAATGGCTCGATACAGTCGGCTTGAAAGGCTATGAGAACCAGTACCCTTCACAACTTTCCGGTGGCCAACAACAACGTGTCGGATTGGCTCGTGCACTCTGTACTGATGCGGAAATTTTGTTAATGGATGAAGCTTTTTCTGCCCTCGACCCGCTGATCCGAAGCGAGATGCAAGATCAGTTAATCGAACTGCAAGAGAAGCTACACAAGACCATTATCTTCATTACCCACGACTTAGATGAAGCACTTCGTCTTGGTGACCGTATCGCCATTCTTAAAGATGGCGAACTTGTCCAGCAAGGCACACCAGATGAAATTTTGCTTCACCCTGCCGACGACTACGTTGAAGCCTTCGTTAAAGATGTCAACCGAGCGCGAGCCCTAACGGTTGAAACCGTTATGAACCCACCTGCGTACCGAATTACAGCAAACACGATTCAAGAAGCGATTGCTCAAATGAAGGGCTTTAAGCAGGACTATGCTTACCACGTTACCGAGGATGGCTATCAAGGCGTATTAACCAAAGAAGGCCTGCTCGATGCGGCTAAAGACACGACTAAGGAAGAGACCATTAAAGAGGAGTTCTATGAAGAAGTTCCTGCAGTTTCTCCAGATGCCGCGATTGAGGAAGTATTGGTCGATACCATGTCTTGTGATTACTCACTACCCGTTGTCGATGAAGACGGTAACTTGCAAGGTGAGTTAGAACGAAGCGCGGTGGCTGAAATATTCTCTGACAGCTCAGAGGAGGAAACATCACCAGCCCCAAAGTTGGATAAGGCCTCTTAGCTTCGGACAATACAAAAACGCCACTTGCAATCAATATAAGTGGCGTTTTTATTTCAACTTCTGAGTCTACGGCTCGTAATTCGGGTTCATCAAAGAGTAGCGGTATTCTTGGTCAGCCCTACCTTCAGCAAGCATTTGCAGCAGAACCAGTCCGGTAGTACTGACACCACATTTGATATCACAAGGCTCGTTGTAATCCAGTTCAACTGGCAATGAAGAGTGACTAGCAACCAAAGGGATATTACTCTCTTCAGGAACCGCTAACATATCCGTCTCTTCGGCAGCTGGTAGCGAAAACAGAAACAATTCCTTTTGTGCATCAGCGGCAAACGCCACCTTTGTTGCAGACAGTAGTACAACACCTAGCAGCGCAAATGTATTCAGTTTCATAATTCAGCCAAGTTTATAAATTCAACTGTATTATAGCTTTCGACTATCTATCAGCAACTAAAAAAGCTCCCGAAGGAGCTTTTGTGAATGTTTAAAAAGCCGGGCTAGTTACTTGTTGTTTCGACGCGCTTCCACAGCATCAGCAAGTTGGTGTAGGACTTTTTCAGTATCGTCCCAACCAATACACGCATCTGTGATTGACTGGCCGTAAGTTGGAGCTTGGCCATCAACCAGATCTTGACGACCTTCCACTAGATGAGATTCAATCATCACACCGAAGATAGCCTGTTCGCCACCAG
This sequence comes from Vibrio tubiashii, assembly GCF_028551255.1. Lineage (NCBI taxonomy): Bacteria > Pseudomonadati > Pseudomonadota > Gammaproteobacteria > Vibrionales > Vibrionaceae > Vibrio > Vibrio tubiashii. Next base: position 1,354,824 of record NZ_CP117030.1, read on the forward strand.
CAAGCTGACCTGCAACATCTTCAGCAACAACCATCTGACGCTGATATTGCTTAGAGCTGTTTGCGTGACTGAAATCGATCATAACTTTTTGCGGTAGACCTGATGCTTCTAGCTCTTGCTTGATAGAACCAACATGGTCAGCGCTGTAGTTTGGCTCTTTACCACCACGAAGAATGATATGACAGTCTGGGTTACCCGCAGTCTCAATGATTGCAGAGTGACCATATTTAGTTACAGACAAGAAATGGTGCGAAGCACTTGCGCTGCGGATTGCATCAGACGCAATCTTAATGTTTCCGTCGGTACCATTCTTAAAACCAACTGGGCAAGAAATACCTGAAGCAAGCTCACGGTGAACCTGAGATTCGGTCGTACGCGCACCAATTGCCCCCCAGCTGATCAAATCTGCCACATACTGTGGGGTGATCATATCTAGGAACTCACTTGCCGTTGGCATACCCATGTCTGTCAGGTCTAGCAGCAGTTTACGACCCATGCGCAGACCGTCGTTGATCTTAAATGTATCGTTTAGGTATGGGTCATTAATTAGACCTTTCCAACCAACCGTTGTACGTGGTTTTTCAAAGTAAACACGCATAACAACTTCTAGGCGATCACCCAACTCATCACGCAGTACCTTAAGACGCTTGCCGTATTCGATTGCCGCTTCTGGGTCATGAATAGAACAAGGGCCGATGATCACAAGTAGACGATCATCTTCACCTTTTAAAATATTTGAAATGGCTTCACGAGAACGAAACGTAGTCGAAGAAGCAGATTCTGTTGCAGGAAACTTCTCTAAAACTGCAACTGGTGGTAATAACTCTTTAGATTTGTTAATTCGTACATCATCTGTTTGAAACATTGCTACTTCTTCCTATTACTCTTGGTTGAACGCATCACCGAAAGTGAGTGGTGAAAAAACGTTCACGCTTTCTTGTTCCTGTTCTGTGTAACTTATCTATCAAAAACCAAGGTTGCAACCACTAATTTCAATAAAAGGCAATATTTCTACTATTTTTACATTTTACATGATGTGTAAACAATTAATTACAGCCTTATAAATAGGGGGCTAGAGAAGATTTTTGTCCTCGTTTTTTATACCACCAGATGCATTATCAGTCTGATATTGCTAAGGTATTAATACAATAACAAAATCAGCAGATCGGGCATGAACGCCATAGAATTTACAAATGTCAGCAAGTGGTATGGTCAGTTCCAAGCACTCAAAGAAATAAATCTCAGTGTACGAAAAGGCGAAATTTTAGTCGTTTGTGGCCCTTCGGGATCCGGTAAATCCACCCTTATTCGAACCATAAACGGGTTAGAAACCCTAGACCAAGGGGAAATAACGGTTTTAGGCCAACTCAATTCAACCCTAGCCGCGGGCAAGGTGGGAATGGTGTTTCAACACTTCAACCTTTTTCCGCACCTCACTGTGCTAGAGAACTTAACACTCTCTCCAATACGCACACTCGGGCTGACTAAAAAAAAGGCAACTCAGCGCGCGCTGCAGTTTTTAAAACGAGTCAATATTGAAGAACAAGCCAATAAATACCCAGTGCAACTCTCTGGAGGACAACAGCAACGCGTCGCTATCGCCCGCTCACTGTGTATGCAGCCAGAAATATTGCTCTTTGATGAGCCGACTTCTGCCCTCGATCCCGAAACTATTCAAGAGGTGTTAGATGTCATGGTCGACTTAGCGCAGGATGGCATCACTATGATTTGCGTTACCCATGAAATGGGATTTGCCAAAAAAGTCGCAGACAGGGTGATCTTTATGGACCAAGGGCAAGTACTTGAAATGTCGACACCAGAGCAGCTTTTTTCCGCTCCGACACATCCAAGAACGCAGCAGTTCTTAGCACAAATATTGAGCCACTAAGAATGAAGAAAATAATCCAACCCGTTGCGTCTGCCCTGCTCCAAATCACCTTGCTCATCCTAGCCCTTGCTTGGTTGCTTGATTCTGGTGCTAAGAGTATGGGGTATCAGTGGCAGTGGGAGCGCGTACCCGATTACATAGCCTTCTATGAAGATGGCGAATGGTGGCCGGCTGAGCTCATTGAAGGTTTACTCATAACCATCAAGATATCTGCGATTAGCTTAGGATTTACGCTGCTCATTGGGCTGACAACGGCGCTACTTAAGCTGTCTAACTCGTGGGTAGGACGAGGTATCGCCACAGTGTACATTGAGGCGATTCGCAATACGCCTTTGCTTGTGCAGATATACTTGCTCTACTTTGTCTTTGGCCCAGCGATTGGATTAGACCGATTTTCGACGGCCGTTTTGGCACTGTCACTCTTTCAAGGTGCCTATACCGCAGAGATCTTCCGAGGTGGTTTAAACAGCATAGCCAAAGGGCAATTTGAGGCAGCGAAATCTCTCGGCCTTAGCCCATTTTACACCTACTACGACGTGATATTGCCTCAGTTGATTCAACGTACACTTCCTCCGTTAACCAACGAGGTGGTGTCTCTGATTAAGAACTCATCCATTGTCAGTGTGATGGCAATTTTCGATCTCACTACCGAGGGACGCAATATCGTCTCGGAAACCGCTATGCCATTTGAAATCTGGTTTACTGTGGCTGCTATCTACCTCGCCTTGACGCTGACACTGTCAGGGCTTTCTGCTTGGCTAGAACATAAACTCGGCGCTAGTTGGCGCACACAATAAAGGACGTCTCTATGAAAAACATAGGAAGAAAACTCATCTCAAGGAATGGATTCAAGGCTGCAATTACGGCTCTACTAGGTTTAGCGATTAGTTTGCCTGCATTGGCTTCAGAAACGCCCAACTTAGACAAAATTAATGAGCGCGGAACATTACGCGTTGGTATGTCGACCTTCGTTCCTTGGGCAATGCGGGATAAGCAAGGAGAGCTAATTGGTTTTGAAATCGATGTAGCAAAACGCTTGGCGAAAGATTCCGGTTGGCAAGTTGAGTTTGTTCCTACGGCTTGGGATGGCATTATTCCAGCTCTACTAGCAAAGAAATTTGATGTCATCATCGGCGGTATGAGTATAACTCCCGAACGTTCAAAGAGTGTGCTGTTCTCTGCTCCCTACTCTCATTCTGGTGTTCAAGTGGCGGCGAACAAAGAGCTCGCGGAAGGATTCTCTGAATTTAGTGACTTCAACTCTCGACGAGTAAAAATTGCAGCCCGTCGCGGAGCTTTTACCGTGCAAGTCGCTCGTGAAACCTTCCCTAAAGCTAAAATTCTTCAATTTGATGATGATGCGCAAGCTTTCCAAGAAGTACTGAATGGCAACGCTCATGCGGTCATCGCGTCGAGCCCAAAACCAGAGCATGAAGCGGTTAAAAATAGCGACAAACTCTTTATTCCATTCACGGAACGTTTGTCTAAAGGCAACGAAGCGTTTGCTGTTCGTTTAGGCGAGGCCGACAAAGAGGCTTTCTTTAACCAGTGGATTCAAGCTCGTACTCAAGACGGATGGCTGGAACAACGTTATGAGTATTGGTTCTCGACTTTAGACTGGCAAGATCAGATCGCATCTGGTCAATAACCTGATTGGCTCCAACTTATCAAAGTGAGTTGGGGCCACTTTTGTGGAATAAACAAGCACGTGACTAAAAGCAACACACTAACTTCAATCGCCCCACCAGTCGTTAAGCGCTCGACTAACAAGCTCGATGTCCTTCTTTTACTGATGTTGGCGGGGTTAAGTTACTGGATATACGACCGTTCTTCTGTCGGTATTAACTACACTTGGCGTTGGCAAGAAGCTTTCTCTTTGCTGTTTACGCCAAGAGCAGATGGCTCTCTGCCCTACTTTTTTCAGGGTTTGATCTCTACTTTGCGCCTGAGTGTTTGGGGAATGGTTCTAGCGTTGAGTTTAGGAACGGCACTGGGTGTCGCTCGCCACTCTAAAATCACTCTCTTTTCTGTACCGGCAAACATGTTCGTTCAACTTATACGAAATATCCCTCCTCTGGTGTTTGTCTTTATTTTTTACTTTTTCATCTCTAACCAACTGATTCCATTACTGGGTTTAGAAAGTTTGCTACGAGAGCATTCTGGGGAAGTAAACTGGCTACAGTCCACCTTATTTGGCCCTGCCAACCTTTGGGAAAACCTACTATCGGGTGTGTTATGTGTTGGTCTACTATCAGCGGCGTACGTTGCTGAGGTGGTGCGCTCCGGCTTATCGGGCATCCCTAAAGGGCAATGGGAAGCGGCAGATTCGTTAGGTATCAGCGGATGGACTAAATACCGCTATGTGATAGCACCGCAAGTTCTCGCAGCGATAACCCCCGCATTAGCAGGACAAGCAATTTCCTTGGTCAAAGACACATCCATCGTGTCGCTGATTTCAATCCAAGAGATGACATTTGTTGGCACTGAGATCGCCAACTCTTCAGGTTTGATTTTTGAAATCTGGTTGATAGTTGGACTTTGCTATCTTTTGATCTGTTTATCTTTATCTCTATTGTTCAAAAAACTAGAGAAACAAAGCTTGAAGCACCTTAATCGCTAAGGCATGTTCGGCGCGGTTAGGATGTATTTATTCTGATTGTTCGCAGTACTAGGTAGCCCCTCTGCCAAGAGGAAATTTAAGTTTTAGGAAGCTGACATAAAGTAAAGCGCCTACGGTCACGCATACAAGATTGATACTCAGATCGAGGAATGAAAACTCGCGTAGAGGATTAAACATTTGCAGAAACTCGTCTAAACTGACCAGAGCCAACAAGCCTAATACCCATGGCGACAGCACCAAACGATGATAATGATAGTAAGAGAATGGTGTTGACCACGCAGCGATAAACCCGAGTGTGGTGGCTACCGTTGCGTGAAGCACCCATGCACCACCCAATAGCACTTCAAGCGCTCTTATTGAGTCGCCATGAAAGTCAAACGACTTTGCCAACGACGCCCCACCGCCTACAGCCATTAGGCCAAAAAGAACAATCAATCTTTTACTAAAAAGCTGCGTAGCTAGGTACATAGAGCGCTCTATTCAAAATAAAAACGCTCAGTAGACTAGCCGAAGTTGATAGCAGAAAAAAGACCATCTCGGCTTCGTCTTATAATTTAGACAGTTATGTAATGATCCACCAGAAGAAGCAAGAATAGAAACATTAGGTGATAGATAGAAAACTTAAACGTTTCAATCGCAGATTTCTCATCTGGGTTAAATTTAAGTTTCCAAGCGTGACCAATAAAGCCTAAGCTCAGAATTGTCGAACCAACCCAATACAATGTTCCCGCCATACCGACTAAAGCAGGCAGCAAACAGACTAAAGCAAGTAACACGGTATAGAGCAAGATAGATGTTTTAGTGTATTCAACACCGTGGGTAACAGGCAGCATTGGAATATCCGCTTTTGCGTAGTCATCTTTACGGTGAATCGCTAGCGCCCAAAAATGTGGCGGTGTCCAGATGAAGATAATCATCACTAGCAGCCAACCGTTGGCGTGCATCTCTCCAGTCACAGCTGTCCAACCTAATAGTGGTGGCATGGCACCCGCTATCCCTGCAATAACAATATTCTGCGGTGTCGCACGCTTTAAATACATGGTGTACACCACAGCATAACCAAGCAAACTCGCAAAGGTTAACCATGCCGTTAAAGCGTTTACGCCGATATAAAGAACGGCAAATCCCAATGCTCCAATAGCAACCGCGAATGCGAATACATGGCTTGAGTTTATTTCTCCTGATGGCAGTGGCCTTTTGTAAGTTCGAGCCATAATGGCATCAATGCGCTGGTCTATAAGATGATTAAACGCTGCCGCCGAACCTGCCATCAAGCCAATACCTACTAGTCCAAGCACTGTGCCTTGCACGGGTAGCGCGCCAGGAACCGCAAGACACATCCCAACTACCGCGGTCAGTAGCATCAGAGCGACGACTTTAGGCTTAGTCAGAGCCAAATAGCTACGCCATAGCGCTCTCTCTTGAGCAGTAACAGATAGTGTTTTACTCATGCGCACTCTCCTTATTAATCAGAGCAGAATCCATTGCAGACTGATGACTGGTTTGCCAAATGAGATAGTTGGTTCGTAATACGATCAAGAGCAACAAAGCCGCCCCTAAATTGTGTGCCACTGCGACAACCAAAGGTAAGCTCAATAATACGTTACCGATGCCCAGTGCAATTTGAATAGCGAGCATCAGCAATAACCCTTTCGCCACTTTGATATACGCTTGTTTCTTCTCCGCGAGCAGCATAAACACGAGTGCCGAAACAAACAGAGTAACGACAACCGCCCCCACTCGATGCGTAACATGAATCGTCATCCGCGCGCCATAATCTAACGTGCCAAACTCATAGCTTTCTTGTTTGGGTTGAATCAATTCAAAAGCGCGCCCGAAGTCGAGATAAGAAGTCCAGTTTCCTTCACATATCGGCAGTGTCGTACACATCAGCGCAGCATAATTAGAAGATGTCCAACCGCCCAACGCAATTTGCATTACCACGACCACGAACGTCGAAGCGGCTAATAACTTCAATCTCTGCCTAGCTTTATTGCCTTCCTTAACCAACGGAGTTTGCCTCGCTTGAAGCCCCCAGTGAGTTAAGGCAAGCAAACTGAACAAGGTAAAACCTCCCAACAAGTGACCCATTACAATGATTGGCATTAGCATCATGGTCACTGTCCACATTCCCAGCAAGGCTTGAAAAATCACTACGACAGAAATTGCCCAAGCCATCGGAATCGGTATTTGCCCTGTTCTGATGCCAATAAAAGTAATGGCAAACACCACTAAGCCCAGTGTTCCCGCAAAGTAGCGGTGGATCATTTCTAGCCAAGCTTTGTCGGCTTCAACGGTAAGAGACGGGTACAGTGATTGAGCCAAAGCGATTTCATGCTGCTCAGTAGGGACGGTTAGTTGACCATAGCACCCCGGCCAATCAGGGCAACCAAGTCCTGCATCCGCAAGTCGAGTGTATGCGCCGAGCATGACGACAATGAATGTGAGGATAAGACTGAATCTGACAAGGTTTATCAACTTCATATCATGACTCCTAGCGATTTAGCCGACGCGAGATAACTTGAGCAACTTACGTAAATCGGCAAGTAGCCCTTTGCTTTGTGCAACTAACTCACCTTGTTTGCTCACTTTAGGATAACGCATCACCAACTGGCCCAGCGGATCGACAATTACGTATTCAAATTGATCAACAAGCTGAGAAAAACCATCATTTACTTTTATCTGAGCATATTCTGAGTTTGCTAATACCTCGCTACTAGGCGTAGATATCAGCACAGGTTGCACACGTTGTTGGTACTTACCCAGTGCGATGTGGCTCTGACCAAGTAAATAGATTTGTTGCTGACAGAACTCATCGCATTGCTCCGGAACCACATAACCAAGCTGCCACTGGCTCTGTTGGTAAGGGTTATCGATACCTAAAGATTCCAATGTCGCCATAGGTTCAATAAGTTCGCCCTTGTTGGTCACACCCGATTGATACCAGTGCTGGCTCAATACTGTTTTGGCAATAATGGCAGGTAAAGCAAACATCACCACTAAGCTGACAAAAATGATCCTTCCTCTTAAAACTGGGTTACTCATCTTTTACTCCCTGCTTCAAAGCTTTGACTAGTAAGCCGACACTTAACAGCGCAAGTACTGCCGCCATGGAAAACCACTGCACTGCATAACCTAAGTGCTTATCTGGATTCATCGAGACTGGTTGCCAAGGCTGAATATAAGGCCAAGGCTCAACCAATGGCTGCACAACAAAAGGTTCTATTTCGATCTGCCAATGTTGCTCTAACTGAGCAAAATTTAGGTTCTGAACTCTGCTCATCGTGCCTTGCTCCAAGTGCAAATCTTTGCTGAGTGGATTACTCGACTTGCGATAAAGTCTGCCTTCAAGCGCAAGCTCACTATTTAACCAATTAACCTGTGGCAGCTGTGAGCGTAAATCAGGCGCTTCAACAAAACCGCGTTCAAGCAGCAGGTGTTGTCCAGATTGTGTTTTCACTAACTGCAACGCCAAATAACCTACCTTGCCATCAACACTTTGGTTATCTAGTAACAAGTACTTATCCGTCACTGGGTTCGCGCTAAGCACGACTCTTACACCGGTTGGGTTACTGATTTGTTCCTCAGTCAACTCAGATAAACCAACAGGTGACATTTGCGCTCTCTGTATAACCTTTTGCTCTATTTGGCTTTTCTCTTCTGCTCTAGATAATTGCCATAAACCTAAGTTGATCAATATCGAAAAGACGACCACAGTTATTAGACAAACAACCACAAACCTTGTGGTTTTCAGCGGAGCAAAAAAGGAACCACTCATGGTATTCATATTCAAACTTGTCCTAGTACTGCTGCTACTCTTCATCCTTGTTAACCTCGGTAGAGCGATGTTTGAAATGGTTAAAGGTCCTGAATCGGAAGATGACTCTGACCAAGATTCCCTCCCAGATGACAAACCCATGAGCTTTTATTTAGGTCGCCGCGTGTTCCTTTCTGCACTCGCTGTTGTGTTAATGGTGGCCGCCTTATTAAGCGGCCTAATTGAACCGAATATACGCCCTTACTAGGGTCTGCGCTGTTTAGCTTAGCGCTAAAGCACGTAAACAAAGACGAACAAACACAACCACACCACATCAACAAAGTGCCAATACCAGCTGCCTGCCTGAAAGGCAAAATGGTCTTTAGGCGTAAAATGGTCTTTTGCCACTCTAGCCAGCAATATGATCAAAAATGTGGTTCCTAACAGGACATGCATGCCATGGAATCCGGTCAATAAGAAAAAGGTATTCCCATAAATTCCCGATTGAAGCGTCAAACCTAAATCTTGGTAGGCATGTGCGTACTCAACCCCTTGGTAATACAAGAAGAAACACGCCAAAACGATGGTAATTTCAAGCCAGACAATCAGAGCCATACGCTTGTTCTGCTCTAAACTGACATGCGCTAAGTGAAGCGTAATCGAAGAAGTGAGCAGGATAATGGTGTTGATTAATGGCAATCCTTGCCAAGGCATGGCATTGGTCGTGTCTCCACCTGGAGTGGTCGTTAAGGGCCATAAGGCTTCAAATGTCGGCCAGATAACCTCATGCGTCATGGCATTGTTTCCTGCCCCGCCAAGCCAAGGCACAGAAATCATACGTGCGTAGAAAAGAGCACCGAAGAAAGCGCCGAAGAACATGATTTCGGAAAAGATAAACCAGCTCATCCCCTGTCTATAAGAACGAGACAACTGTGCGGAATTCTTACCACTCATAGATTCTGTAATCACGTTACTAAACCAACCCGCGAACATATAGAGTAGAAAGAGAAAACCCGCGAGCAAAATCAGCTTACCAAAGACACTTCCATCCCCGCCTTCAGCCATGTTCTGTACCGTTAGGCCTGCACCAACAGCAATCAAAAACAATGCAACTGCGCCAACAATTGGCCAGCTACTTTGTGCGGGCACATAATAGGATTGATGTTTTGAACTCATTGTGTTGCTCCTTGCGAAGTCTCATCGGTTACCTTAGATGAAACGTTAGCTAACTCGGTTGAGATCGTTTTATCCGTGATGTCATAGAGGGTGTATGACAACGTCAGAGTATGAATAGAGTCTGGAATATCAGGCTCAATATAGAAAATCAGCGGCATTTCTGCTTTTCCATCGGCTTGCAAAGGCTGTTGATTAAAGCAGAAGCATTCAATTTTATTGAAATAGGTAGCCCCTAGCCCCGGTGAGACCGATGGCACGGCTTGGCCAACAATATCTTTGGAAGAGAGATTCTTGGCAAAGTAAGCGGTTTGAATCACTTCGCCGGGATGCACTTCCATTGAAGTTTGTGCAGGGACAAAAGACCAAGGAATCCCTTGATTATTGTGCGCCATAAACTCTACGCGAATAAGACGTGATGTGTCAGGAACCATACCTTGTGGTTGTAGCGCAGACTCTGTATTGGTTTTTCCGTTGATTCCTAAAGCTTCACACATCACGTCATATAAAGGGACAAGAGCAAAACCAAAACCAAACATGGCAACAACCGCAGCGCAAAGCTTCAGCGTAAGCTTTCTATTGGATTTAGCTTGCCCGTCCATAACAGTGCCCCTAATCCACTTTTGGCGGAGTTGAGAAAGTATGATGAGGAGCAGGGCTTGGCACCGTCCACTCCAGCCCTTCAGCACGATCCCAAGGTTTCGCCGAAGCCTTCTCACCACCTCTGATACATTTGATCACCAGCCACAAGAAAATTAACTGTGACAGACCAAAGGCAAAGCCCCCAATTGAGACTATTTGGTTAACGTCTGCAAATTGAATCGCGTAGTCTGGGATACGCCTTGGCATGCCTGCTAAGCCCAAAAAGTGCATTGGGAAGAAAAGCACATTGACCGAAATGACCGAGCACCAGAAGTGCCATAAACTCAACCTGTGGTCATACATGTTCCCCGTCCATTTAGGCAACCAGTAGTACGCCGCCGCCATAATCGAGAACACGGCGCCCGAGACCAACACATAGTGGAAATGTGCCACCACAAAATAGGTATCGTGGTACTGAAAATCAGCGGGAACAATCGCGAGCATCAGCCCTGAGAAGCCGCCAATAGTAAATAAGATGATAAACGCAATAGCGAATAGCATCGGCGTTTCAAAGGTCATCGCCCCTCGCCACATGGTTGCTACCCAGTTAAAGACCTTAACACCCGTCGGCACCGCTATTAACATTGTGCAATACATAAAGAAGAGTTCGGCGAAAACCGGCATACCCGTGGTAAACATGTGGTGCGCCCAAACAAGAAAGGACAACAGCGCGATACTACAAGTTGCGTAGACCATCGAGTGATAACCAAACAGCTTTTTGCCACTAAAGGCTGGAATAATCGCAGAGACAATGCCAAATGAGGGCAAGATCATTATGTACACTTCGGGGTGACCAAAGAACCAGAAGATATGCTGGAACATCACAGGGTCACCGCCGCCTGCGGCATCAAAGAACGAGGTGCCGAAATACTTATCGGTGAGCACCATGGTGACAGCCCCCGCGAGTACGGGCATTACGGCTATTAATAGGAAAGCCGTGATCAGCCAAGTCCAAACAAACATTGGCATTTTGAACCATGTCATCCCTGGAGCACGCATATTCACAATGGTCACAATCACGTTGATTGCTCCCATGATCGAGCTGATCCCCATAATATGAACCGAGAAGACAAACAACGCGGTACTGTCAGGTCCATAGGTCGTCGAGAGTGGCGCGTAGAAAGTCCAACCAAAGTCAGGACCGCCGCCTTCCGTAAATAGCGAAGCAATCAGAATGGCAAAAGCGAAAGGAAGAATCCAAAAGCTAAGGTTGTTCATTCTAGGCAGAGCCATATCTGGCGCGCCGATCATCATTGGGATCATCCAGTTCGCTAGCCCAGTGAAAGCTGGCATCACTGCACCAAACACCATGATCAAACCATGAACGGTTGTCATCTGGTTAAAGAACTGCGGTTCAACTAATTGCAATCCCGGTTGGAAAAGTTCGGCGCGAATGATCATTGCCATCGCACCACCAGTTAAGAACATGATGAAACTAAACCAAAGGTAAAGCGTCCCAATGTCTTTATGGTTCGTCGAGTAGAGCCAACGCGTTATTCCCTTGGCTGGCCCATGATGGTCATGATCATCAGCATCAACTGCAATCGTGCTATTGGCGCGGCTGATATCGGCATCAGTAGCTGGCGCTGATTTGGTTTTGTCTTCTACGATCGAATCAGGTTTGGACGTTTTCATTGTCCCTCCTTAGACGCCTTAAGCTGGTTAACATCTGATGCTTGAACTAGATCACCCACACTGTTGCCGAGACCATTTCGTTGGTAGGTCACCACTGCAGCAATCTCTTTATCTGTTAGCTGGTTAGAGAATGCTTGCATCGCTGTACCCGAACGACCATTGACTACAATATCAATGTGCGAAGAGACATCGCCCGTTGCGACTTTACTGGCAGTAATGGCTGGGAATGCTCCGGGGATACCAGCACCGTTCGCTTGGTGACAAACCGCGCATCGATCGAGATACACTTTTTCGCCAACACTCATTAACTCATCCAAAGATAAAGAGGCGGTGAGTGAGGCTGCGGCTTCCTGCTTCGCTTTCTCTAATTCTGCTTTCTTTGCAATCAGCCACGCGTCGTATTTATCTTCTTCCATCGCGTGAACCACAATTGGCATGAAGCCATGAGCGCGACCACATAACTCAGCACACTGACCACGATAAACACCCGGCTTGTCTATTCGAGTCCAAGCCTCGTTAATAAATCCTGGGATGGTATCTTTCTTCACCGCAAAGTCCGGCACCCACCAAGAGTGAATAACGTCATCTGCCGTCATCAAAAAGCGTACTTTACGGTTGATCGGTAACACCAACGGGTTATCCACTTCCAATAGATAATGCGCGCCCTTTTCCTCGATGCCATCAATCGCTTTTTGGCTAGTTGCGAGCAAACTGAAGAATTCGACGTCTTCACCGAAATAGCTGTAATGCCACTTCCATTGCGAACCCGTGATTTTGATTGTCAGATCAGATTGAGAAGTATCTTCCATCGCGACCAAGGTTTTGGTTGCGGGAATAGCCATTAAGACGAGGATAATGATCGGAATAACGGTCCAAATCACTTCCACTTTAGTACTTTCATGGAAGTGTGCCGCTACCGCTCCTTTAGATTTGCGGTGGTGATACATGGAGTAAAACATCGCCCCAAACACCACAACCGCAATGGCGCAGCAGATATAAAATATCAGCATATGCAGGTCATAAACCTGCTCACTGATATTGGTGACTCCCTGAGTCATGTTGTAGGCACTTTCTTCTGCTCGTGCAGAAGCAGTGATGCAAATTAACAAAACACTACTCAATCGCCACAGTAACAACTGTAAACTTTTCAAAAGACCTCTCCTCTACCAGAGTCATCAACCGTGATGCGGGTACTTAGTCTTTGCATTGAGCCTACATCTGCAAGAAAGTACCAATCAGCCTTTGGACTTGGAAAATTCCTTATAACCAGTAAATTTCATGTAATTTGTTATATTTATGTTAATAAACGTTAGTTGGCGTTTCTAAATTGTGCAAGAAAGTCCTATTAGAAATGGTGACTAGGCAGAGCATAGAAAGGTTTAGCGATTGCGCTCTAGTAAATGATAATCAATATCAATTAAAATCAAACTAAATTCAGGAAATAACATAGACTTAAGTTAGATATCAACTTGAGACATGAAGAAGGTAAAAACATCATGATGGAACAAGTGACGCGTTGGTTAGAGAAAGATCCTGACCCACATACAAGAGAAGAGCTTCAACACCTAATCGATGAACAAGCATTTGATGAACTCGACGATCGCTTTAGCCAACGTCTGGAATTTGGTACTGCTGGCCTACGAGGCAAAGTCGGTTGTGGCCCAAACCGAATGAACCGTTTAGTGATTCAAGAAACCGCAACGGGCCTTGGTCACTATCTTGTTGAACAAGTTAAAGATGCAAAAACACGCGGTGTTGTGATTGGTTATGATGGTCGTACAGACTCTAAGCAGTTTGCTCACGATACAGCTTCTGTTCTTACATCTCTTGGGATTAAGGTTTTCCTAACCCACGCAGTAGCGGCAACACCAATTGTTGCGTTTGGCGTTAAGCACTTTAATGCAGCGGCAGCTGTTGTGGTTACAGCGAGCCACAATCCACCAGAATACAATGGCTTTAAAGTGTACTGGGAAAATGGCGCGCAAATCATCCCGCCACATGATTCAGGTATTGCAGCTGAGATTGACGTTGCAGCGACTAAGCCAATACCACTAATGGCTTTAGATGATGCAGAGAAGCATGGTTTACTTGTCTGGCTAAAAGAGGATTACTACGAAACTTATCGCCAGACGATGAATAACAATCCACTCTTGGCTAACCATACTGCGCCTAACGATATCGCTATCGCATACACCGCTATGCATGGCGTTGGGGCAAACATGGCGCAAACCCTACTCAACGACGCGGGCTTTAATCACTTCTACAGTGTTGCAGAGCAAAGTGAACCAGACGGCACTTTCCCTACCGTCAACTTCCCGAACCCAGAAGAAGCTGGGGCGATGGATATGGTCATGGCATTGGCTAAACAACACAACGCAGACATTGCTTGTGCCAATGACCCAGACGCAGACCGATTTGCTGTCGCTGTACGCAAGTCAGATGGTGACTATCAGATGCTGACTGGTGACCAAGTGGGCACTTTGTTTGGTCATTATCTCTTGTCACAAACAGAGGCGAGTAAACAACTTGTCGGCAATACCATTGTTTCATCCACTTTGTTAAACAAGATAGCCGATGCGCACGGTGCCACTTACTTCCAAACACTGACTGGCTTTAAATGGCTAACTAATGTGGCAATGCAAAAGCAAAGCGATGATCAGCAGTTCCTATTTGCCTATGAAGAAGCATTAGGTTACACGGTAGGGAACAAAGTCTGGGATAAGGATGGTCTATCCGCTCTGGTTGCCTTTGCGCAATTGACCGCCGAGCTAAAAAGCCAAGGAAAAACCATTTGGGATCAACTAGAAGCCATCTATCGTCAGCACGGTATGTATCTGAATTCACAACGCAGTATTGCGCTTGATCCTAAAGCACCACCTGTAGGTGATAAGCTCAGGGCTAATCCTCCGACTATGATTGCGGGTAGTAAAGTGGAAGTGACAGAAGATCTTAAATCACTTACCAAGCACTTTGCTGATGGTTCAACTCAATCCATCGACCTGCCAGCAAGTGACGTACTTATCTATCACCTATCATGTGGTGCACGAGTGATCGTTCGTCCTTCAGGAACAGAACCGAAATTGAAGTGTTACTACGAAGTGATCGAGAAGTTTGAAGATTCTGATAGCTTTGAACACGTACTGGATAAGGCGTCAGAGTCTATGGGAATGCTGATTTCAGAACATCAGCATAGTTTGCTTTAATACATTAAAGAGCTCTATAAATAAAACCCCATACCTATTGGTATGGGGTAGAAAACCTAAAGTTGCTCTTTAACCACTTCTTCAAGTTGCTGATAAGGCACATAACCTGGAATTACTTGTTCACCCATGATAAGTGCTGGCGTACCTCTTAAACCTAAACCAGTAAACATGGCATAGTTGTTTTCTAACTGCGCCTTTACCTCATCACTGACATTCAGGTGCTCCGTCGTCCCAGTTTTTTGCGCAATCTTCATTAAAGATGCGGCATTATGTGTGCCCGGTTTTGACACCAATAAATCGTGTACTTGCTGGTAGTTGTCACGATCTTTTTGCCAAACGTTAAGCGCGTAAGCGGCCGAGTTCACCGAAGAGCTACCTTCTTTAAGCGGTACATAGAGATTCACCACTTTGATTTGCGGGTAATCTTTCACGAGCTTATCTAGCTCCACATCCAATTTCTTACAGAATGGGCAGCTGTAGTCGGTCACGTTGATGATCGTGAACTCCCCGTTTTCTGCACCCATAAATGAGTGGTTAGGATCGTTAAGGTAGTTTTGGCTACTCTCTAGTAGGTGAGTAAACTGCTGTTGCTGCTTGATATACATTCCTAGGCTTTCATGTAGTCCATCGACAACCTGCGGGTTTGCCTCAAGCATCTCTACAATCTCAGCAATCTTTTGATCTTGAGGTGCTGCCAATGCTGGAGCAGTAAAAAGAACGCTTGTAGCCAGCGCTAACGTAAGTTTATTGAACATAGTAAATTCCTAATTGTTTAACCAAAGACGTGCAAGTAAGCCTGGCGGAGTCGTAATGCCAGTCGTGATTGATTCGATTTTGCCGTCTCTGACAATGAAAATGGTTGGTGTCACTGAGATGCCCCACTGCTTAAACAGCTGAGAGTTCTCGTCGTTGACGTTGGTAAATTGATAATCATGTTTTTGCTTGAATGCCTCAACACGCAAGTCTGTTCCAGAGGCTCCTGAGACCGCGACCACAGGGTAGTATTGACTCACCCAATCAACGGTAGGACTGACAAACTTACATACCGGACACCAAGTTGCCCAAAAATAGATAACGACCGGGGTTTGGTAACTCATCTCGATCACATCAACTGGGTTTCCCTTTTCATCCACTGTGACTAAGTCCGGCGCCATTTCCGTCGGTACATCTTGGGCATGATAGAGATCAATTGCAGTGGTGATCACAATCGCGAATAGCAAAAACTTTGATATTTCTTTGAGCCAGTGAAGCGGTCTTATCTTCATTAACCCGCCTCCCCACTCGCTTGCTTAAGCGCTTGTGTGACCGATTCATCGGTTAATATCACAGGCAGTGGAATGCCTTGAGGCGCATTAGGTCCATAGACAATATTAAACGGCACACCAAATCTGCCATTGGCTCGAAGATAATCCGTTACTAGGCCATCAGGGTGAGTCCAGTCACCTTGGATAGGTGTGACATTCGGATGCTGAAGTGCTGAGTAAACGGGATCTTGTAAGATCACGCCAATCTTGTTCGCTTTACAGGTCACACACCAGTCTGCTGTCACGTTAACAAACACAGTATTGCCATTAGCTACTGACTCAGTAATGGCTTCATTCGATAGCCTTACCCACGGCAAATCTTCAGGTAAAGGCGTTGACCAATGATCCGCCGTCATACTTCCAATCACTAGCCCGCCAGCGAGCAGCAGTAAAGATGCGCCACCAGAGATGACAAACGCTTTATCGCCATAAACCTTTTTGATGCGCATAAGCACGACGACCAACGCGGTGACTGCTAGAACAATGACCCAGAACACTGGAAGGTGGTTGGCGAGCAAGTAAAGCAGCCAAACGCTAGTGAGAAGCATCATCATACCAAATAGCAGCTTAACCTTATTCATCCAAGCACCCGGCTTAGGCAGGTAAGAGGCAAGTCCAGGGAACAGTGCCACCACTATCCAAGGTAAAGCCATGCCTAGCGCAAGAGCAGTAAAGATAACTAACATATCTACTGTGCTAGCCGCTAATGCAAATGCTACCGCCGTCCCTAAGAAAGGTGCAGAACATGGCGTCGCTAGTAGCGTGGCAAACATACCTTGCAGATAGTGCCCTACATAAGAGTCATCTCCTTTTGAGGCAAGCCATGTATTGGTGTTCGACGATAGCCTAATTTCAAACAAACCAAGCATATTGGCACCAAACAGAGCCGTTACTGCCACCATAAAACCGATAAACCAAGGGCTCTGGAACTGAATACCCCAGCCAATGGCACTACCAGAGAACTTCAAAATCAGCAGAAATGCCGCCAACAGCCAGAACGAAGTCAAAATGCCTGCTGAAGAAGCAAGAAACTGCAAGCGCACTTTTCGGCGCTCTATACCTTGGGCGCTGATGACACCGCTCAACTTCATCCCCAATACAGGGAGTACACATGGCATCACGTTGAGAATCAGGCCGCCCAGTAAGGCAAAACCCATCATCTCAACCAAAGAGAAGCTTGGTATTGGTGCAGACACGAGGCCTTTTGTCACTTGCGCGGCTTGTTCCGCGATAAAATCCGTATCCTTAATGGTCACATCGACGGATTGTTCGCTTAGATTGATGTCACCAAGCCATGTCGATACATCAAACACTGCGACAAGTTTTTCTCCCTCAATTTTAAGATGATTGAGCGCATAACTGTAATCACTGATCGCCTCTACTCGACTATCTACAATAAGTTCGGGTGTATCCCAGCCTAGTGGTTTTATTAAAGTCACTTGAAGCTGATTAGTCGAACTATCCCAAACTGCACTTTGCTCTGAAATCAAAGGGGATGCTTTAGGCACCTGACTGATCGCTTGAGCATGCTGGTACATAGCCTGTTCTGAGACGACCAACTCACTCGGTATAAAGTCCAAGCTAAATGGATAATCGGTCAGTACACAGATGGTGGTACATGAAGATAACGTCAGCTTAGCATCGAGACTCACAGGCTTGTTAAAGTCTTCGACGTGCAGTGTCATTGGGATAAAGGTATCCCCTTTGTAACCAAGAGTGTTGATACCGAGTAGGTTGAACTGCTGCGGGTAAGGCCAATGCCAGTCAACGGATTCCAGATTAGAAGAGCCCTGCCATGAAATACTTGGCGCGATGCCTCCTTCACCTGGCGAGCGCCAATAGGTTTTCCAGTCACCTTCTAAAGCAACTTCGAGAAAACCTTCGACAGTTTTATCTGTAGGGTTTACTTGCCCTGTCACGACAAAGCGAGTTTTTGCAGGAGGATGATCCGGATTAACCATCCACCCCGTCTCAACCTGCGCAAATGCTAAGGTCGAGAAAAGCACACTGCTCAGCATAAGAAAAAAGCTCAGCAGACTAAAAGGTGCAAATCGAGTTTGTTTTATCATTGTTGTGTCCAATTGAAACCAATCTAATAAATAGATACTCAGATATCTATTCTGGTTGGTATATGCCCCTCAATGGGGGAATAACAAATACGAGCTATCGCTGGCTATAATTCAAGCCAGTAACGAATTTGTTTACTCTCGGAACACACAAAAAGTGAGATGAAGACGGGATTTGGGGACTATAGGTTCAGTAAACTGAGGAGAAGCCTGCCTAGTGGAAACAAGCCAAGCAACAATCACCAACAGCGCGACAAAGAATGAAACCACGACGTGATCAAGATTAACCTTGGCACTGCTTAATAGCTTCTCTGTTAAATCACACTGCTTGCTTATGTCTGGCAATTGATCGGTAACGTGAGTGCTATCTGCAAGAGAAGCATACTTGTACTCGCACACCGTTAGCATGCCTGAATTTTGCGTAAGACAAATAGCAAACACCCAGCCAATTAGGGCTAGAGTGATTTTTGCAGATTGTGTCGTAGCAAAGTTTTTAAACATACTGTGCGAGTTACTCACGATTTTAAGCCAGAGATTATGACAACCCCAAACGCCAACATTGTTAGTTTAATGTGAGAAGTCTCTTAGACAATTTTCTTTTGTAAGAAAATCTTATCAACGCCCGCGGTTGGAAACCCCGTATAACGTCCAACTTCTTCAAATCCTAATTTGGCATAAAAACCCGGAGCTTGAAAGCTGTAGGTATCAAGATATAAATCTGTCACGCCTAAAGCACTTGCTTCAGATTCGATGCGTTCCATGAGCAGTGAACCAATGCCAGACTTTCTTTCACGCTCATCCACCCAAAGAAACTCGACAAACAGCGTATTGGTAAATATTTCGCCCGTTAGACCACCAGCGAAATTACCCTCATCATCTTCTATGTAGCAAGCGAGACTCTGAATGTCCTCATCAGGGAAGTGCTGCATGTTGAATGCTTTCAAACCATTGTAGATAACATCTTTAATGTTCTTTGGCGGGTTAAGTACAAACTGAACATTCATAGGCGATCCTTCCTTGTTTCCATATAGATCAAAAAAGGCCAGCAAACGCTGGCCTTCTTAAGTCGGTTAGCTCGCAAATGAGCTTAACATCCAAATCGCTAACACGACAAATATCAGCCCCATAAACTTATGCTGATATGTTCTAAATTTAGCGTTTTCGAGTAGCGGCTTACCTAACGTTCCCACTAACGCCACCAGCAATAGGTTGAACAAGAGACCTAATACATTCAGTAGCAAACCCAGTGCTAACATTTGTTCGCCAGAACTTGCGGTAATATTACTGGAAACAAATTGAGGCAAGAACATCACAAAAAACACGAGGGCTTTAGGGTTGAGTAAGTTGCTTACCAAGGCTCTTTGGTAAAAAGTAGTCGCGACCTTGTTTGAGCCATCCATTTGAGGCGCATCAGCGGCACTTGCTCGAATACAGTCCCAGCCCATTTTTAGCAAGTAAGCCCCACCTAATAAGTGCAACGCTTTTAGCGCAATCGGGCTCATGGCTATCAGTGCAGAAACACCGAGTGCAGCAAGCAGAGTTAGGATAATCCCTGAAGTGGCGTTACCTAAGCTAGCAAAGATGCCCACTTTACGACCGTAGCTCATACTTGAACTGGCGATAAGCAACATATCCGGACCAGGCAACAATAAAAGTGCAACAACAGCGGTCAAGTAAACCGGCAGCACAGAAATATCAATCATGGTTATAATTTTAGAAAAGCAAAAAAGGCGGCATTTTAGTCCAACAAAAGCAATTTATCCACCACAAACAATAAATAGACAATCACAAAAATAGATTAAATGACTTTTGCAATTGTTAATAAAATGAACATCTATTTGAGCAATTTTGTACAAAAATAACTAAGGCCTATAAGCTAGACTGTGAGATCCGTAATATAGACATTAGAGCGCAAGGAAAGCTTATGGCGAAAGGCAGTAAAGAATCAGCCAGTTTTCATTTAGCCAATGAGCTAGGTGGGCTTGAATTGTTAGATGCGAAATATACGCATCAGAATTTCTCTCGTCATAGCCACGAGGGCTATACCATAGGTGTGATTGAGAAAGGGGCACAACGATTTTATCGCACTGGAGGTAATCACATTGCCCCACAAGACAGCATCATTTTAGTCAATGCAGATGAGGTCCATAACGGCCAAACGGCGACTGAAGGGGGCTGGGAGTACAAGGCCATGTATCCTTTACCTGAGCAGTTTGCGCAGCTTACAGAAGGACTCTCATCTGGCTCATCCATCCCTTACTTTCCTGAGCCAGTCGTTTATGATCCAGAACTCGCACAACAATTACGCTTAGTGTTTGACACTTTAGCCCAATCAGACAATAAGCTGCTTAGGGAAACATTGATCTATGGCACCTTAGTCAAACTCGTTTCGCGTCATAGCAAGTCGAAACTCGATTGGGAGCCGAAGACACGCAGCCAGCGCCAATTGTTGTTAGTTAAAGAATTTTTGGACGATTTCCCACAAGCAGATGTCAGCCTTGAGGATTTATCCAAGCTGGCGGGACTCAGCCCTTATTATCTCACGCGTAGTTTCCAAAAAGAGTTCGGCCTACCGCCACACGCCTATCAGATCCAAGCCAGACTCAGGGTAGCAAAACAACTACTTCGCCAAGGACTTAAGATTTCAGATGTTGCTCAGGAAACGGGTTTTCACGATCAAAGCCACTTCCATAGGCATTTCAAGCGTGCTTTAGGTGTCACGCCCAAACAGTTTATCGGCAAAGCATAGAGCGACAAAACCAGCAATTTTGTACAAGCCGATAGTACAGCCGTGTGAGTTAATACGACCATTATCCATCACACTAAAAACAATAATTATGAATACCATGACCTTCGAACAAGACAGACAACTCAGCCACTCTCAACTCTTTTGGCAAGGTACCCTTGCAATGGTACCACTCAGTATTGCCGTTATCCCTTGGGGACTCCTTGCAGGTTCATTTGCCATAGAATCTGGATTAACCGTAGTGGAGAGCCAAGCTTTATCAGCCATCCTCTTTGCAGGATCTGCTCAGCTCGTCGCAACCGGGATGTTTAAAGCTGGCGCAACACTCGCCACTATGCTGCTCGCAATATTTTTTATCACTTCTAGGCATTTACTCTATAGCGTCTCAATGCGAGATAAAGTAAGCCCGCTTCCACTCAGGTGGAGGCTCGGCCTCGGGTTTCTTTTAACGGATGAACTGTTTGCCATTTGTGGTCAACAATCTGAAAAACAGTTTAATCGCTGGTACGCATTGGGAGCAGGATTGAGCTTTTATTTGTGTTGGAATCTCGCCACGCTTGCAGGCATTGTTGCAGGAAGCTATATCCCAGCTTTAAATGAATTAGGATTAGAGTTTGCTGTCGCAGCGACGTTCATCGCTATTGTCGTTCCCAACGTGAAATCTTCTCCGGTACTTCTTGCGGTCGCCGTTTCATTGGTCACGTCAGTCATTTGCTATGCCCAAGGAATCGAGTCAGGGCTGATGATCGCCAGCGTTGCAGGCATGCTTGCTGGCTACTTTGCCGAATCGCTAAAGGGAGATAACCAATGATTATGCTGTCTATTCTAGCGATGACTGTGTTGGTTTTTGCGAGTCGATATCTTTTCTTAGAACCGCGCTTACCTTTAAGGCTCAACCCTCAGGCTCAGCGACTACTGAAATACTCTAGCCCTGCCGTGTTGACCGCAATTTGGGCACCAATTGTCTTTATGCCAGAAAAGCAGCTTTGGCTCTCGGCAGGTAACCCTTATTTGATTGGTGCACTCATTGCGGCGTTTTTAGCTTGGAAAACCAAGAATGTTCTCTTAACAACCTTGGTCAGCATGGTGGTGTTTCTGTGCCTAAAACTGCTCTAGCCAAACAAGGCTGCGAGTAGGAGCAAAACAACCGCCATTATCGCCACGCACTTAACAAGTAGACCGACATTGTTGCTTCCACCTTTAGGCGCTTGGTTACAACACCCCATAATAAAAACCTCCAATTGAACTCTCTATTGGAGGTTAATCCTTGACCTAGGGGCAGAGTAAAGCGTTAATTATTGAGCAACCCACTCAATCTCTATCAGCGTTTTGTCACCGGACTTTAATCGAGCTAGGAACACATCGTCGGCATGCACTTCACCTACACCTTGTGGGGTACCGGTCATAATGATGTCACCATCGCACAAGGTGGTGTAACTCTTGATCTCTTCAACAATCACTGCTGGCGAATAAATCATTTGTTTCACCGAGCCTTTTTGAACACGGACACAATTGATAAACAGTTCAATTTCTAACGAGTCTATCTCTAACCCCACTAACGGAACAAAACGACTAAACACCGCTGAGCCATCAAAAGCTTTTGCGCGCTCCCAAGGTAAGCCTTTTTCTTTTAAGCGAGATTGTAGATCGCGCTTGGTTAGATCGAGTCCAACACCCACCGCAGACAATTTGCCCTGCTTAACGATAAAGCAGATTTCGCCTTCATAGTGGAGCCGCTCTTGATGAAAGGAAATCAGGTTAGAGGAAATCGAGGATGGCGGTTTGGAGAACACCACCATTTGCTCAGGAACAGAATTGTTCAGCTCTTGGATATGTTCTAAATAGTTACGACCAACACATAGAATCTTGCTTGGCTCAACCACAGCCTCTCCAAGTTTTACTGAACTCATGCCACCATCCCTGACCTAATTTAAGAAGCTAGCATTCTAAGCTAAGTGGCTAATAAAAAAACGATTTGGTTTCAAAATTAAGAACTCATACCCAATATTACTGAGGGGTCATACCAATCAGGATAAATAGATGAACAGATAATTGCGCAGGAAAAATCGCTTAGAGCAAGGCATAGATTGCAGATAGCTAGTTGCTCTACCTACAAAATCTATAACACAGCTATCAGCGATTTTAACCAGCAAGAATGACCAGATATTTGTTCTGGTTGGTATAACTCACCAGAATAGAAAAACGCCTATCCAATCCCGAATAGGCGTCAACACGATACATGTGTTAAGGCAGTAGATTCTTAATTATAGGAAGTAACGTGCACCAAATGTCCACTTATCTTCATCTTTGGTTGATGGGTCATCATCACCAAGATCAAACTGGTAACCTGCGAATCCAACTAGGTTTGGAGTGAAGCTGTATTCAGCTTGCACCGCGCTCTGACTAAACTCTTTAGCTTTAGCCGCAGTCGATGAAGTTTTACCTTCCACTTTTTCGTAGTTTGCGCTCAAATTAAGGCCATTGCCTAACCCATATGCGAGCAAGGCTTCATACTGATTAGACTCATAGTAGCTTTTGTAGAAGTTTTTATTGTCGGCATAAACAAGCGCACCATAG
Source organism: Vibrio tubiashii (assembly GCF_028551255.1). NCBI lineage: Bacteria > Pseudomonadati > Pseudomonadota > Gammaproteobacteria > Vibrionales > Vibrionaceae > Vibrio > Vibrio tubiashii. Next base: position 1,378,435 of record NZ_CP117030.1, read on the forward strand.
ATGCCATCACCGTAACTACCATATTTAAGCGATACGGCATGGGACTTCGCTTTGGTGTTATCTACATCACCGCTGTTATATACGTAACCTAATGAAGCGCCCATAGCAGAAAAAGAAACCGCCACTTGACCTCGGGCATCATACTCAGCGGTAGTTCGAGTTGTAGTCACCAATGAACCAACTAGAGCTTCCGTATCCGTAGTATCTGTATGTTTACCTTGCCACCCTAAACCAAGGCTCAAAGACATGTCTTCTGCCAATGATAGGCTATTGCGGTACGTGACCATCTTGTCACCACGCGCTGTAGCAAGATTGCCGTGATTTGAGTACAAAAAGTCATTAGCGAACGCAATTGGCATGTCCGCTACACCAGCGACATCATAGTACGGTGCCCACTGAGTACCAAACGCAATTCGCCCTGCTTGCTCGTGGCTCGCACCGATGTAACCGAGACGAGTAGTAAATGAAGTATCACCACCACCTAGGTAATTCAGTGCCCATTCACCTTTAGCATCGACTGTAATTCCGTTGCCTAGATCTTGCGTTCCCCCGACGTTTAGACGAGGCGATACCTGGTGAACTTCGACTTCTTTACTAGAGCCATATTCACCGATGCCTACATCAACATAACCACCGAGAGAAAGAGTTGAACCTTCGCTGTTGTAAATTTCTGCTGCGAAAGCGTTAGTACCACATGCTGCTGCCGCGATAGAGACGGCTAATAATTTAATGTTCATAACGTATGTCCGTATTGGGTTTAACCACGTTCGAATTAGTGCTCTAAGACTAAAAACTGCACGAACACCTAAAACGTAGTAGGTAAAACTCAAAAATGAAGTGCAACTAAGCACTTATGAACAGATAAAACTTGTCACAACGTAACTCTGAAAATTATCAATGAGCCGTAAGCATTTGTAATATTTATCATTTAAGTGAACATATAAGGCAAAAATCATTTATACGATCAAGTTCACACTTTTATAAATTCGTACGGAACTTTTCCCAAAAAATTAAAGTCCCCCAATAATTGGTTATCCAACTATTGAGGGAATTTCAATGTTTGCTGAGCAATACAGCTGAGTTATGAGTGCAATTAGAAGTCGTATTTAACGTTCAACTCTAAACTTTGCTCTGCGCCAAACCAACAGTTCGTCTTATCGAAACAGGAGTAGTACTCTTTATCAAATACGTTATTCACAACTAGGTTTGCTTGTGCGCCAGAAAGAGCCTCGCTCATGTTGCCAAGTTCATAGCCCAATGACAGATCAACCACGGTGTAAGATGGCACTTTACCTTGCGTGTTTGATGCATCCATCTGCATTTCACCCATGTAGCGAGCACCACCACCAAATCTCATTCCAGACAATACGCCTGAATAGACGTAGTAGTTCGTCCACAGAGTCGCACTGTGCTCAGGAACATAAATCGGCGTTGTTCCGACTAAGCTCTGGTCAAGCGCCTCTTTCACTTTCATATCTATGTAAGTGTATGACGCCTGAACATCCCAGTTTTCAGTTATGTCTGCACGTCCTTCTAGTTCTAAACCTTGCGAACGAACTTTACCAACTTGGATTTTATCTCTATATGTTGGGTCGGCTGGATCGGCAACGATGCTGTCATTCTTCGTAATATTGAAGTAAGAAGCAGTGAGGCTTTTCGACATGTCTGGTGACATGTACTTAATACCCACTTCAAACTGTTCGCCCGTTTGCGGTTTAAATGAATTGCCTTTGGAATCTGTGCCTGCAGCCGGCTCAAAGCTAGTCGCAAAGCTTGCAAACGGTGATACGCCGTTAGCTAACTCATACAGGGCACCAACTCGGTAAGAGAACTGATTGTGGTCAGATTGATCTTTACCGTCATAAGCTGGAAGGCTACTAACCTTATTGTCACTTGACTTAAACAAGTCATAGCGCCCCCCAGCAAGCAGTACTAGATTGTCATAGCGCATCTGATCTTGGAAGTAGAAACCCATCTGCGTATACGAGATATCATGGTTCTCTTTATATGTTTCACGAACTTGGCCACGATCAAGCAGATTGTTGTTCGGCTTGTACGCATTAAATCCGTCAAAACTTGTATTTCCAGCATAGGTTTTATAGAGAGAATCCCCTGTCAAATCTTGGTAATCGAATCCAATCAATAAGTTATGTTCCCAGTCACCGAGGTTAACAAGCCCAGACAGTTGGTTATCAATCACATAGCTTTTTGAACTTTCTTTTGTGCTGTAGAGAGTTCGCTTTAGATTCCCTGTCGAGGCATTAAAACCCGTTCCTACGTGATAAGTATTCTCTTGGTAAAGAGAGGCATCCATATAACGTGCATTCTGTAAGAATGACCATCCATTGCTAAACTCATGGTTAATTTTGTAGCCAAGCATAAACACGTCACGCTCAAACTTGCTCCAGTTCTCATCGCCCATTGACACTGATGGAGAGTGCATCTTTAACACTTCCAGTGGCATGGATGAGTTAATACCCATGGCAGGATCTTTCTGGTAGTACATGTTGAAATTAATCAATGTACGATCAGTGACTTGCCAATCTAGTGATGGCGCAAAGACATAACGCTCCTCTTCAGCGCCATCAACTTGGCTATCTTGCTTACGCGCTAGAGCAACCAATCGGTATGAAAAGTCGCTATCAGCAATCTGACCTGCTGAATCGATAGAAGCTTCGACTAGATTACGCGATCCTGTCGCTATGCCTACTGAAGTGCGATCTTCCACTTGTGGATTTTTCGCAATGATGTTCACCATCCCACCTGGTGGCATTGAACCGTAAAGCACAGATGTCGGCCCTTTAAACACTTCGATTTGCTGAATGGCAATTGGATCAATCTGAGGCTGTAGGTTCCAACCAGGTAAATAAGGTAATACCAGACCGTCGTAGTAACTCAGGTTGTTTGTATTGAAACCTCGGATAGAGAAGTTGTCATACATGGTGACTGCCGCACCTTTTTGTTCAGTGACCACACCCGGTGCGTAACGCAATGCTTGAGAGACCGATTTAACACCACGTTGTTCGAGCAACTCCCCTTCAATGACCGTTATACCTTGCGGGGTTTCTTCAGGCTCTAAAGCTGTTTTGGTTGCGGTATTACGATAAGCTTTGCCCATTACCGTAATGGTTTCGAGTTGGGTTGTGTCTTGATTTGTCTCGTCCGCTGCTAAAACTGGAAGTGAAAAGGCGGCTAGCAGCGCTAATGAAAGAGTTGAGCGCTTAAAATAGGTTGGAGTTGTCATGATTCCCTCAAATACCAATGCTTTTCTAATTAAGAATAAATATCATTTGCATTGTACAAATCTAATAAGAAGAAAGTTAACAATTTGGTGCATCTTACTCAGATTTACTCATTTAACTATCCAAGATAAGCAGACTAGCCTAAAGAGAATCAGCAATAGGAACCCAATACTCCATTTCTGCCTCGTCAGATAAATGGTCATATTGCGCAGGGTAACATTCCAGTTCAAAGCCATCGACGCCCCTGTAACCAGAGTTGGGCAACCAATGAATAACAAACCACTCTAAGGTTTTAGGCAGGTTAGCCACAGGCCCCTTATGTTTAATAACGGCATAGGTTTGGCTAGGGACAGAGAGGGTATCAAGTTGGTCTGATATCAATGAAGGTAACTGAGGATAAAGCGGCATTTCACCCAGTTCAACGCCTGCCCAGTAGTGGATATTACTGCCATCAAAGTGGCTATGGGTCACATCAATCACTCCCATAGCAGGTAAACGCTCTGAGGTGCTGCTAGCGACGGTCTCTTCTAACTTGCGCCAAAGCTGTGGGACTTTTTGTTGAAAGTCAGGGGTAATCGAAAACAAGCCATGAATTTCATCATGAATACCTTTGAGTAAAAAGCCACTCTTAGACTCAACTCTTACCTCAACAAAGCTCGCGACTAGCGCACAGTTTCTCTCGGCTGGGTTTTCTATCGGCTTACGTAGTCCTGTTCTGAGTCCTAACTTACGATAGGCCCTTGGACTCATACCGAATTTCTGTTTAAACGAGCGGCTAAAACTGATCTCTGAACTAAAACCAAGCGATAAACTAATATCAATCACACGCTCTGAGGTATCTAATAATTGCTCTGCAGCGCTACTCAACTTTAACTCTCGCACATAGCTAGCAACAGAAAGCCCTGTTTCAGCTTGAAAAACGCGTTGCAGCTGCCAGCGAGACCAACAGCTTTGTTGAGCAAGCTCATCCAAACCTAGCGGCAAGTGTAAGTGAGAATGGATGTAAGACAGCAGTTTACTGACTCGATTGAACCCATTTGAAAATCGCTCGATACTATTATCCATTGGATTCCCACCCCTTGCCTCTAGAAGAATCACGGATAGTATCAGAAATGTAAATGAGAATTAATATCCTCGAAGTATCATAACCCTATACAACAGCGCCTCGGCTGTAATGACCAAGGCGCTTTTGTTGATGTTAATCGTTACTTATTCGGCATTGGCAAAATTTCAAACATACCGTCAAAGTCATCCAAGCTGCTGGTTAGCTTTTCAACTAAAACAGTATCTCCTTTAAGCTTCGCTTTACCCGATTGAGTAAGCTCTTTTAGAGTTACCTTTCCAAGCACCATATCCGTCATATCTGTTTTGCTGATGTCTAGCATTACGTCCGTTTCTGGCAAGGTTTCAACTTGGATATTTGCCATGTTCGAGTTTGACACTTCGCCAAAATAGTATTCATTCAAATCAGGATGATGAATACCAAAGTTGAAGTCCAACTCAGCTTGTTCAGCTTTCTCTGCATTGAGCCTTACAGCAAGGAAATCTAGGAACATACCTGTTGGTGTATTAGCAATTACGTCAGGTGAAGCCAGTTTGATAGAAGGCTTGATTTCCCCTGTTCTCAGCTCTACCGCACCTTGCAAGTACGAGTTGCGCCACGCCATGGTTTCAGACTGGTAGCCTTGCTGTTCAAAACTGTCTGCCAGAGCAAAACGATACTCGATATTGCTTGGGTCACATTGGACTAAATCATTAAATAGCTGAGAGGCTTGCTGATATTGCCCTTGTTGGAAATGTTTCTGTCCTGCACTAAACAGGACATCCGCCCCCGCCGCTTCAACATAAACGCAAGATTTTTCTGTCGTTTGTAGTGGGTTGGTATTTACTGGGTTCATATCATGATAGCCAAGGTAAAGATTGACCACTGCACGCGCATTATGACTGTATGAACCGTGATAGCCGTTGGTATGCCAAGTATCAATTTGCGACTGCGGAATAATCTTTTCAATTTCACGACCTACATCGTTAATCGTCACACCATGGTTTGCTAAGCGCATGGCTTGGTTATGGATGAAACCGTAGTTGTCACGCTGTAGCGTCATGTAGTCTGAAATTTCGTTGTTCTCAGTCTCTGGGTCATTCCACACAGGTGCAGAGTGAGCGGCATGAATATTATCGACCAAGCCACTATCGACATAACGCAGCTTGAGTTCAGTGAGATATTTTGTCCAAATTAGCGCATCACGCACTTTAGCTCCGCGGAAGGTATAGATATTGTGCATCCCATCGTAAGTAAGCTCTGCAGTATTTAGTGAACGATACTCCGGAACATAGAGTACAATTTCGGCTGGCGCTTCCGCACCCGGCATGTTTATCGCGTGGAAGTCTAGACCATCAATGGTGATGACCTTTTCTCGCTCTTCTATTTCTACTGTCGGTGCAACCAAAGTGACTTCGCCACGTGAGGTGCCTAAACCTAACGCGTTGTCAACTATGCCCTGAGTATTGTTATCCAAGGTTGTGCCATATTGGTAGTTAGCGCGACGGCTCATGGCAGTACCCGCTATCACATTTTCATCAGCTAACTCTTTGATGAAGTCGTTAGGCGCATAGATTGGCGCATCTTTCACAAAATCGCCCGACTCAATAATGCCTCGTGAACCGCCAAAATGGTCCGCGTGCATGTGTGAGTAAATCATACCGGTAATCCTATGCTCTCCATTTATCTTCGGCAGATGCATTTTGGCAAATTCCCAAGAGGCCGCAGCAGCTTGCTTGGATAACAGAGGATCATGAATCACGTAACCATTGTCAGTACGATAGATCGTCATGTTAGAGAGATCGGCACCGCGAATTTGGTACACGCCATCAGTCACTTGATACAAGCCGCCCGCGGCGTAATTGAGCATACCTTGACGCCATATCGAAGGATTCACCGAAGCAGGCAACTGATCAACACTCATATCAGACATATACTCAAAACGATTCTTTAATTCACCCGCTTCGTGGGTGCCAAATTCTGCAATCAGGCCCTTTTGAGTACGTTCAAATGCGGTCACGTCTTGCCAAGGTAACTGCTTTGCTAATGCTTCATTAGCTTGCTTTGTGTGCTCTGAAGCAGGCTTTCCTTGATACGTATCTAAGCTGGCGTAATCCGCGGCCGCTGAAAATGAAACGATAAGCGCTAGTGAAATAGCAGATGGTGCAAAACGGGTAGTCATAGTGAGCCTCGTTAGGTCTTATTGTGGGTACGTGGCTACTTTATTCGGTTGACACATCACAATATATACATCAATGTTTATTTAAAACATCACAATTCACGATGTATTGGAGCACCTTAGATGCAAGAAAGCAGTATCGATCTGAATTTGTTGAAAGTGTTTATCTCTGTCTACGAGCATCGCTCAATTACCATCGCGGCAGAGGTGATGGGCTTGACTCAACCCGGTGTGAGCGGCGTGCTTAAGCGTTTGCAACAACAATTAGGCGTTCAGCTTTTTATACGTTCAGGTCGAGGTATCGCACCAACCCATCAAGCCCATGAACTCGCCCGCCAGATAGAGCCTGCACTGAATCAGATTACTAACGCAATAGAAGGGATGGAGTCATTCAGCACTGATAATTCGCGTCGCTTTGTCGTTTATACATCCGAGCCCATGATGTTAATGCTGCTGCCAAAAATCGAAGAAGACCCAACACTGGGTAAAGTGCAAATTGAACTTCACCCAACGCAATCGAATGAAGAGAAACTACTTCACAACCTAAGTCAGCAAAAGGCAGATTTGGCCATTGATTTTGCCAACTATTCGGCGCCCTCCTTTTTTTCCGAATATTTTTATACCGATGAACTGTGTGTGATTGCTCGCAAGGAGCATCCTCGAATAAAAGGGGGAGTGAGTTTAGAGCAGTTTTATAGCGAAAAGCATGTGACGCTAAAGCTGAGGCGAGAAGATGCCTACCTGGCCGATTACTTTACTGAAGAAGTAATCGCAGAGCGAAATGTCGCAGCTGAGTGTGACTCACTCGTGTCACAGATGACCATGATTTCCAACAGCAACTGCCTAGCCGCAATGGTAAGAAGCATTGCGGATCAATTTGCCGACAAATTAGATTTGCAGGTGCTTGATGCTCCATTTACTAACCTTCCGGTTAAATACCGAATGATGACGCATAACCGGATGAAGCATAGCCCCGCCAATCAATGGTTAAGAGAGAAACTTAAGTCGTACTTTGAAAGCTGAAAATAGAAAGCCCCGATATTGATATATCGGGGCTTGTTTTTATTAACTATGTAGGTAACAGATTAGTGCGCTAGCTTTTCAATCACACGCATTAAAAGCTTGATACGTAGCTCGATGGACTCTAGTAACAAGTACTCTTGGTCACTGTGGAAGCCCGCACCGATTGGGCCAAGACCATCTAGTGTTGGCACACCTAAAATCGCCGTGTTGTTCGCATCAGAACCACCACCGACTTCCTTCCAGTTGATATCAATCGATAGCTCATGCGCAGATTGTTCAACCAAAGCCATCAAAGATTCCGTTGCTGCGCTTGGTACCATGGAAGGTTTGTAGGCTTCACGCTCAAGCTCAATCTTCACACCATCAACAAATGGCGTAGTTGCCATTCCGTTGAGTCTTGTATCGACCTCATCGTATTCCGCGTTGTTCCAGAAACGGATATCAACAATCGCCTCAGCCTGCTCAGGTACAATGTTAGCGCCAGCGCCACCTGAAACAATCCCAACATTGAGTGTCGTGCCCGACTCAAAGTTAGTCATACCATTAATGGCTAAGATCCAGTTTGCCATTTCAGTGATAGCACTACGCCCCTTCTCTGGTTCATTCCCAGCGTGCGCAGCAACGCCATTAAAGCTCAGCTTGTAACGTGCCATCCCCTTACGAGCTTTGACTAAACCACCATCAGCGCGAGCCGCTTCAGCAACCAGAACATTTTTTGCTTGCTTAGCGACGGATTGAATCCACTCGACAGAATCTAATGATCCTGTCTCTTCATCTGGGTTCATACAAATACAGATAGAAAGCTTATCTAACACCGCTTGGTCAAGGTTGCGCATTGCATAAACAATATTGAGTAAGCCAGACTTCATATCTGACACGCCCGGACCATAGGCTTTGTCTTGGTCAAGGGACATCGGCCTTAGTTCTGCTGTCCCTACCGGGAACACAGTATCCATGTGGCCTACTAGCATCACGTCAATCTGCTCAGCTTGAGGCTTATTGCGAATCTCTAGACCAACGCCTGCTTTACCGCAATCAATACGCTCAACACTCCATCCCGATAGCGCTTGGAACTTAGCTTCAAACTGAGAAGCGATAAATTCAATGCCATCAAGTGTGTAAGTGCCACAGTCCACGTCGATTAAAGGACGCAGCTCTTCTAAATAGTCGTTTAAAGAGAAATTCATTGTTTACCTCTACACAAACAAGTTCATGACAAGCATTGCACCGAATGCGTTAAGTACTGAGATAGCGATCATCACAGGAATGTAGCGACCTTCAGTGCCGATAGGGCCCATGATGCGTCCCATGTATTGAACCTGAGAGCCCATCAGATAGATGGCAGGGGCAAGAATTGCAATGTGTGCGCCGTTAAGAATGCCTTGGTCAAACAGAGTGATAACCACACCTACCGCTCCCCCCATCGACATCCAAGCACCAATCAGTACTGCTGCAGCCTCTCCCGGTAGACCAAATACCGCCATAATTGGAGAGAAAATCGTACCCATCAAATCCAATGCACCAGTAATTTGTAGTGCTTTGATAATCACAAATGCCATCAATACATTAGGGACAGTCGAGGTTGTCGCAATTACCCAGCCTTTCTTAGCACCTTCAACGAAGATGTCGGTTACCATTGGCTTTTTCGCTTGTACTTCACTCATTGAGCTGTCTCCTCTTTTAGATTTTGTGCATTATCTTTGTCTTGTTTGCCTTCTTTACCTTCCGTGATGTTGAGATAAATGCGGAATAGGTTCGCGCCGATAAACTTGAAGATGAACATAATCGCTACGGCGAGACCGATAGACGAAGTCACTGCTAGAGAGCCATCAGCCATAGTTAAAGTGAAGAGTACCGCTCCCGATGAGAAGAAGTTAACGATGGTTGCACCCGCAGTAAACTGGAACATGGTGAAGACGTCCGTTTCACGCTTGGTGAGTCGCCCTTCGTCTTTAAGCTGACGGGTCATCGCTGCACCCGCGTCAGTACTTTGTAGTGAAGCGATTAACGCAAGGCCGGAGCTGCCCGGGATGCCCATTAAAGGACGTAGTAGAGGAGATAGAAGTTTACGCGCCGCATCCAGTGCGCCGTAATGCTCAAGTACGTTGATCACACCAAGTGCGAACATAACCGTTGGGATTAGCGTTAGAGCAAAGATAAAGCCATCACGCGCGCCACTACCGCCTTTACCGCGTAAAGAAGTGGTCGCGGCTTCAACGCCTTCGGCAGTCTCTTTGACATCATAAGCAACAGAACCAAACGAGCCGTTCAAGGTAGTAAAATCAAGCACCCCATACCATTCGTTAGACTTCATCAAGCCAGAGAAAAACACCACTGCGAAAGCCAAGGCAGCATAACAGCCCCATGTTACCTTTCGCTCTTTTTGAGTTGGATTAGACATAATTCACCTATGTATTCATATGTGGAACAGAACACATAGGATCATGAAGTAAAGCCCCTCGCAGTATGATGATCCGTATCAAGTAGTAATACGACTTATGTTTCCCCTTTCAATCGCGATCATATTTTGTGATTACTCGCATAAATAGCACATCAAACTACACCAATAAATCAACATTGCACATCATAAAGATTCATAATTTGTTAATTAATCGCTGACAATTCAAGCAGATCAAACCTACTTCACATACGTAAAACGCATTCGTCTTTAAAATGGATTCACAAAACATAAAACAACAATCCGCTTTCAAAGGAGTGAAAGTATGAAATTGCAGTGGTCCATTTTTGTCGCCCTTTTTTTTCTGCCCTTTTCAACATTCGCCGCATCTTCTTCTGATCAAATACTCCCTCTTACCCAGTCAACCATAGGTTATGCAGCGCTGATCATTTTCGGCATCGCTTATACCCTGGTAATGCTTGAAGAGTATCTGCAGCTTAGAAAGTCAAAACCGGTTCTACTTGCAGCAGGTATCATTTGGGCAATGATTGGGTATGTGTATTCTCAGCACGATCAAATCGAGGTTGCTAAAGCGGCGTTAGAGCATAATTTGCTTGAGTATGCAGAGCTGCTCCTGTTCTTGCTCGTCGCCATGACCTACATCAGTGCGATGGAAGAAAGACGGCTATTTGATGCCTTACAAGCTTGGATGGTGGGTAAAGGCTTTAACTTTAAAACCCTGTTTTGGCTGACCGGTATATTGGCATTTTTCATTTCACCGATTGCCGATAACCTAACCACCGCGCTACTCATGTGTGCGGTGGTGATGAAAGTGGCAGGAGACAACACCAAATTTATTAACCTTGCGTGTATCAATATTGTCATTGCAGCAAATGCCGGCGGCGCGTTTAGTCCGTTCGGTGATATTACGACTTTAATGGTTTGGCAAGCAGGCCACGTCTCGTTTGCTGAGTTTATGCCGCTGTTTGTTCCGTCAGTCGTTAACTATGTTTTGCCCGCGATTATCATGTCGATGTTTGTGCCGAACGCGAGCCCAAATGTTGTCCATCAGCATGTCGAACTCAAACGTGGTGCAAGACGGATCGTTGCCCTGTTTATCCTCACTATCGCAACCGCGGTGGCATTCCATGCTGCGCTGCACTTCCCGCCCGTAATTGGCATGATGATGGGCTTAGCCTACTTACAGTTCTTTGGTTTCTTCCTGCGCAGAACGCTCAAAGCCTCTCTACATAAGAAATCCTTGATTGCAATTGAGAATCGAGATGATATCGCACTCAAACGTTTAGGCTCTGTGGTGCCGTTCGATGTATTTCGACGCGTCTCCCATGCCGAGTGGGATACGCTACTCTTCTTCTACGGCGTCGTTATGTGTGTCGGCGGCTTAAGTTTACTTGGTTATCTAGGAATGATTTCAGAAGTGATGTACACCCAGTGGGATCCTATTTGGGCTAACGTTATGGTCGGGATTCTTTCAGCCATCGTCGATAACATTCCGGTGATGTTTGCTGTACTCACCATGGAACCTGCAATGGATATGGGTAACTGGCTACTGGTCACTTTAACCGCTGGCGTGGGTGGTAGTTTGCTGTCGATTGGCTCAGCGGCAGGTGTGGCTTTGATGGGAGCGGCGCACGGTAAGTACACCTTCTTTGGTCACTTAAAATGGATGCCGGTAATTGCGATTGGTTATGCCGCGAGTATTGCCGTTCATATGATGTTAAACGGTAGCTTATTCACCTAAATTAGTTACTTTGTGAAGGGATGAAGTCTCGTTTGCGCCAAGTAGCTGATAATTGGTACTTGGCGCAGATGCTACAAGTCAAAAGCTCCTGTTGACCATGAATGCGCATCACAATGTCTTCACGCTTTTCTTTTGAGCTATTGCGCATCTGAATCGTTAAATAGTTATCTTCCACTTCGAAAGGCTTAGTATAATCTAGCCCTTGCTCTTTGATTATGGTCACTTTAGCGTCTTTGAACTCTAGCAAGTCACCATTAAACTGATTCTCAAATACGCCAGTAAAAGAGTAGGTCTCTTGGTTGAGCATACGCTCGGTTTTTTCCTCAGAGCAACCCAACAACGCACCAAGCAACAGACCACTCACAATCAGTATCTTTGGATGCCGCTGATTATTCATCTAACTACTCCACTCTCTCCAACTTAAGAAGTTTCGCTTTGCGCTCGACTCCCCCTGCATAACCCGTTAGCTTACCGTTTTTTCCTATCACTCGATGGCATGGCACAATCACCGAAACTGGATTCTTGCCGTTGGCTAAACCCACCGCTCTGACCGCTTTGGGGTTACCGATGGCGTTAGCTAGGTCTTGATAACTCCAAGTTTCACCGTATGGAATGGTCGTCAGCGCCTTCCAGACTTGCTGCTGAAACTCGGTTCCAACTGCCGAAATAGGTAAATCAAACTCCCTTCTATCGCCAGAAAAATATTCTTCTAACTGTTTGATTGCTTTAATAAGTATAGGATCATTTTCCGACAATTGACCTAACTCTTCAGGTTGTGTCGTCTGAATTTCAAACCAAACGCCAAGCAAACCTTTCTCATTGGCTTGCAGTGTAATTGTACCTAATGGTGAAACATAGGTGGTGTAACGATTATTCATGCATGACTCCAGCAATGGAATGTTGCGTAGCTTCCCCATGGAGAAGCCGTTGCAGCCGATAACTTAGGGAACTGATTAAGGGCTTTTTTCACCACCAAATCCCCATCCAGAAAACAGTTTGGTTCAGAAGCTCCGCGTAAACGCGCGTAGTTGACCGTCCAAGGCCCGATACCTTTCAGTTCTAGCCAACGATCTAATGGTGCCTCAAATCCTTCAATCATAAAGTGTGCAAAGCGTGACAGTGTTTCTTTGCGACTTTGCGGCATGCGTAAGAAACTCAAATCAGCCGCAGCGACTTCTGAAGGCGTAGGAAAATGTGTCACACACTCAGGTTGTAAAGTATTCACTAATAAGTTCAACTGACCAATCGCGGCTTTAATCGAAACTTGCTGACCAAGAATCGCGCGAACACCTGCTTCCCAAGTACTCCAAACACCAGGAATGCGAATACCGGAGCATTTGACGAGTTGTGGTTCAATATCAGATAAGTGCTGCTCGATCTGCAATACATCACTATCGAGATCGAACATACGCCTTAATTGATTGACCAAGCTTCTCAGTAGCGACATATCATCAAGCTTAAACTCGACACGCATAATACCGGGCTTGGGGTTAGAGATCGCAAACCAGCCTGCTTGTCCTTCCAACTCAAAGTGCCTTTGATAGCCAGTATCCGTCACTGTTTCTAACCCTGATATCGCTCTCAAACGATAGAAGTCCAACATATGTTGCCAATCCAATGGACCGCGAAAAGCGAGGTCAACATGATTGGATTCTGTTTGTATCGAGCTACTTTTTCTTACTTGAGAGGGAGGCAGCTTCATGACTTGTTTAAACGCATCATTAAAACGTCGCACACTATTAAAACCACTCGCCAGAGCAACATCAGTGATCGACAAATGACTGGTATGAAGCAATTGCTTAGCAAACATGAGTTGATAATAAAGCGCATACTGCTTCGGTGACATACCAAGATACTGATTGAAAAGCTTGCGCAGATAGCGATCACTAATTCCCAATCGCTCAGACAGCTCAACCAAAGAGGCATGATGCAGCGCGCCCTGCTCTATCAGCTTAACCGCTCGTTGAAAGGTCACTTCCACCCCCTTCCACGCCCAAGAGCTTGGCGCGCTATCTGGCCTGCAACGCAAACAAGGACGATAACCAGCTTGCAATGCTTGCGCTTTATCAAAGTAATACTCTACGTTCTCTTCTTTAGGTAGATTTGCAGGACAAATAGGTCGGCAGAAGATGCCTGTCGTTTTAACTGCCACATAAAAGCGCCCATCAAACCTGCTATCGCGGGCTATTCTAGCGTTATGACAATCTTTTTGTGTCAGGGTGACAAGGCCACTTTCCATGTGCTTTTCCGATATTGTTCAAACTGTTATCTAAAGTCTAAATCTTCACACAATAATTACTAGCCATTTTCGGAACTGTATCGAATTTGCCAACTGTTTTTCTTCTTCTAAAGTTATTAATGCAGACTAAAAAATAATAAGGAAGTTGGCTATGAACCTGCACTCTTGCACTATTGTGCTCAATGACGAGCTCACTATGACGTGTGACAATGTTGAACAAACTCTCGGCATCATTGATCAACACGGACCAACCAATATTCATCGAATACTGATTGATACCTTTGATGGGAACGCGATCCAAAGCTTTCACGAGCTGAGTATTGAAGAATCAATCGAAAGTCTCATGAGTATGTGAGCTTTTATTGGCTAGGTGGATTCGCGGTTGGTTTCCACCTAATCCAAAAAATGCTGTGCAGGGAAGCGGCCAGAGATTTACTCTACTTTCCTCTACTCACTCTTATTCAAAAATTTTGAACATTACGCTCAAACTCAAGTAGTTCTTAGTAGGCCTACGTCTCCCTATACTCTTTTCATAAAGAGACAACAAGGTTTGAATGATTCGAACCTCTATAGATAAGAGACATGATTATGACCAATACACTTGTACTAAAATCCAGCATTTTGGGCTCTCACTCTCAATCAAACCAACTGATTGATTACGCACTTGAAGGTAAAACTGGCATTATTGAGCGTGACTTGGCTGCAAACCCAGTACCTGTACTGGATATGAGTGTTGCTACAGCGCTGCGTGGCGGAGACGATCTTTCGGACGAGCAACAAGCGGCACTTGCACTTTCAGATCAGTTGATTGAAGAGTTGAAAGCTGCAGACCAACTGGTTATCGCAGCTCCGATGTACAACTTTATGGTCCCGACACAGCTAAAAAACTGGTTCGATATTATCGCCCGTGCAGGTGTGACTTTCACTTATACCGAAAATGGCCCTGTGGGTTTAATCGAAAACAAGAAAGCGATTGTTGTTACCACTCGTGGTGGTCTACACAAAGACTCTCCTCGTAACTCAATCGAAAGCTACGTCACCACTATGCTTGGCTTTATTGGCATTACACAGGTTGAATTTGTCTATGCTGAGGCACTTAATATGGGCGAAGAAACTGCTCAGGCTGCTCGCGAAGACGCACTAAAACAACTTGTCAGCTTGGTTTAAGAGACTCTTTCTTTAAAAGACTTAACTCAATCCGATACTAAACGCCTCGCTAAAAGCGAGGCGTTTTTACATCTTGTTAAAGCCAAATACTATTCGTCATCTATTGGCAAATCTGCCATTTGTTGAAGGCTGTACGCCGTTACCGGATCGATAGTTTTGACTAGTTCTTCCACTTGTTTAATCGCATCAATCGATGTGCTCGCTTTACGATAGCTCAAGTAAATTGGTCGATACCAATCTTCCATGCCTTCAACCTTATGCAACTGACCAGAAGCAAGGAAAGGTTCAACTAACGAAGCAGGTAAGTAGGCACTGCCACCCTTTTCAAGAATAAAGTCCAGTGCGATACGAGCAGTTGATGTGCGTAAGTACGGTGCTGGGATCTTCGGATGACGTTCAGCGTGCTCTGAAGCGAATTTGGTTCCCCAATCTACATAGACATATTTGTCTTCAAACACCGATTCAAGGGAATCTGGTTGAGTGGACACTAAGATCAGCACCACATCGGCAACTTTTTTGCAGTTGAGTTCGTCCGCTTTGATCTGGTCAAAGGCAAACGCCATATCTAGGGTACGCTCTTGCAAACAGCGAGAAAGCACCTCGCGTCCCATAATCTCTGCCATAAAGCCATAGCCTTCGAACTCATCAGTAACCAAGCTCAAACAGTTTTGTAGATACGCATCCCAAACGCTGGGTGTGCCACCTAAAGTTAATTGCAGCGCCTTGCCACTTTCCAACGACAACTCTAATTTCGCTTGCTGTAAGGTGCTGACCATGACCTCAGCGTAACCGATCAGTCTTTCGCCCGCCGAGGTGAGTTTGATGTTGTTACGATCACGAATAAACAGCTGAGTATCAAAGTAACTCTCTAGCTGCTTAATTCGCGCGCTCACAGCCGCTTGGGTGATGTACAGGTTTTCTGCAGCCTTACCAAAGTGCCTTACTTGCGCCAGTTCTAAAAACGTTCTAAAGACTTTTACGTCCATGGGATTTCCTCTACCGACAATCTTGAAAGGTTAGCAAGAACGGTAATTTTTTATAATCTTCAAGTCACTAAAGTGTTATCTAAATTTAATAAAACTATTCGATAGTTAAGATAAAAATGTTTTGTTTTTCTTTTATGAATTTTACGCCTACTTTTCGCTCTAGTTCACCCATGTAGGTTTTTATAGAGGCTACCAAAATGTCAGACACTCAATTTCGTCATGGCAAAAAACGTTTTTACGACAACACTAAGTTTCCGCGCGGTTTCGCTAAGTCTGGCGATTTTACGCTCGCAGAAGAAGAAATCCTAACGCTTTATGGCGATACCATGCTTGGTCTTGAATCTGGAGATCTGCAACCAGAAAATGCCGAAGAGAAACACTTCGTTAAAGTATTGGTGCATCCAGGCAAAGCAAAGTCAAAGTTAGAGCGAGTATGGTTAAAGTATGTTCAGTTAGCTCGTGGTCGTAAGCGCTTCCACACACTGAACGGACGCACTAAACCAGATGCAAGTAGCGTTGAAGATTATGCTGATGACGTGAGTTTAGTCGAAGAAGATTAACGCTAAATATAAAATGCCCCCAGTAATGGTTTAACCAATTAATGGGGGCATTTCAGTATCTAGGGATTTAGTCTAAAAGCAGAGAGGTTATTTAGCGTTTACCGCCTTAATAAAGACCTCTTGCGCCCCTTCAACATTTAGTGCTTTCGCTTCATCAAGTAGGCTAAGTGCTTTGTCTAAATTATCCGACTTGACTGCACTCCTAATAGCGTTGTGATAGTAAGTTTGAGTTTCGGGTTGTACGATCTCAACCTTTGGAGCTTGTGAAGGCTTAAGAGGTGCGTTTTCAGCTGTTGAAGTACCAATAGAGAAGAGACTCACTCTATCGATTGATACCTCAATACGACCCGTTTCTGCATTTGGTATCTTAAT
The DNA here is from genome assembly GCF_028551255.1 of Vibrio tubiashii. Classification (NCBI taxonomy): domain Bacteria; kingdom Pseudomonadati; phylum Pseudomonadota; class Gammaproteobacteria; order Vibrionales; family Vibrionaceae; genus Vibrio; species Vibrio tubiashii. The sequence goes on from NZ_CP117030.1 coordinate 1,395,405, forward strand.
ATCTTTCACTTCTGGTAAATAATTACCGCGACCTTCTGCATCTAAGCGAGCTGGGTGGATAACATCGGTAAAGCCACCGAGTTCTGATTTATCCGTGTATACGATCAGATAAACTGACTCTAAGCCAAGAGGCGGGAAGAAATCTTTGTCAGCAACTAAGCGGTTACCTAAATTTAATCTTGGTTTAGTGTAAACAAACTCATCTCGTTCATAACTTTCTAGCACTTTACCTGTTTTATCGACAATCATCGCGCGTGGTACAAACGCTGTATCTGAGATAAAGCTAGTAATTTCAATAGAAAACTCGCCACGGTTAGCAGGAAGCTCAAACACCGCAACATGACTATCAATTTCCTTGAAATCTAAATATTGGGAATTCGCATTGATATCAACTACAGCTGAGCTAGGAAGTTTCATTACAGCAGACTGCAAATCCGCCAACGAACTGACTTTGTCAGCCTGCGCCGATTGAACATATTCTGGAGTCGGGGCAGTCTGGCAGCCTGCAAGAGCGACACAGCCGCTTAAGATGAGGGCACGTAAATACATAGTGTATCCTTTTTGTTATTTTTCTAAGAGCTTACTACACGTACTGATACAATAGCGAACTCATACTCAAAGCGCTTAGAAAAATAGCCGACATAAGTCGGCTATATAGGTACTAAACTATACGGACAGTAGTTAGTCTATTACCACCAAGCTTCAACTTGAACACCTACTACGTATTCAGAGTCTTCACCTGTACCAAATGCATCGTCATTCTCTTTATCTGTAATGTAAGAGCCGTATACACGTAGTTCAGGGCGAGCCCAGAAGCTGTCACCCATAGCCCAACCTTGAGCAATAGTCAGTTTAGTGTTACCGAAATCTTCTACAGCAAGACCGTCTTTGTTGATCTTCTCCCCAGCATTGTAACCCGCTTCAAAGATTGTGCGCATTGTTTCGTTCCACTTATACATTGGACGAACTACTAATGAATACTGCTCGGTATCGAATTTTTTACCAGTAACATTGCCTTTACTGTCTTTACCGCCGATATCAGAACCATTCATATATGCTAGCTGATGACCCATTTCCCAATTTTCGCCTAGGTTCATTACACCCCAGTTGATTAAACGGAAACCAGTCGCGTCATTGTGTGCACCAGAACGGTCATAGTAGCCACCTGAACCGAAGCCAGCCATTTGATCACCGTAGCTGTTTGTACCTAGCTGGAATACAGTTTGGTTAAAGCCGTTACTCATGCCTTGGTGAAGAATAGCAGAAACTAATACACCGTCATCCGCTTCTTCAGTCTTGTCTTTCTTCTCATTAGCAAAGTTGTAAGCCAAAGCAAGTTCTAGAGACGCGTCTTCCCAAAGACCAATGTTCGCTAGACGTACATCAGCAGTGAAGTTTGCAGCATCATCATTTTCAGTATCTTGAAGTAACGCAACAGAAAGTTTCTGATTACCTACAGAAATATTCTCAATACCACCACCAGTACCAGAAGTGTTTAGGAAGTAGAAGTCCGTGATGTGAATATCTTTACGTTGGTAGTACGTTTTACCAGCCCACATTGTTGCTTCTTTGTCTGAAGCAATCAAACCTTTTGCTTTTACAGCAAACTGAGCAATGTTTACATCACCGTCTTCCCAACCTTGCTTGCCATCACGACCAGCTGCAATCATTGACTCTATACGCCAAGTTTGCTCACCCGTTTTTAAGTCTTCTGCAAAACCAAACTCTGAGTAGTTATCGTTTTCGTTACCTAGACGACCGACACCGTTTTTATTTACTGATACATCGCTACCTGAGTTACCACTGATACCAGTACCAGCACGCATATAACCATTAAAGTCCACTGCGAAAGCAGAACCAGCTGCTAGAGTAGTTGCGACTGCGGCAGCCAATACACTTACTTTTTTCATTTTTAACTCCATTTAGGGTTTATTATTCTTGTTCCGCTCTGATTAACTTTTTCCGTAAAGGCAGAAACAGAAGTCATTAAAAAGAGAGGTAAGATGGGCAAGCCCCCCGAGACTTAACCCCATTTGCTTCAACTGCAGCAAGATTACCTAGGGAGGAGAAAAACCAACTCATCCAGATGAGAAATAGTTAGGGGGGATGAGAAAGGATGAGAATTCATACCGCACAATATTTATTTGGCTGCAATCACAGAAATTGGGTGGAGATTTAATGTTCTTAGAAAATTAATGAGAACAAAATACAACCTAGCTCACTATTTAACGCTTAATCATCATAAATCTGAAATAAAATTACATTTATAATTTTTGGGGAAGGCGCTTGACCAATCTCCTTCAAAACTATTTACTTAAGATTCAACAATAAATAATTACAGTAAAGTAGTGATCATGACGTGCTCCCGTCCATACCCTTTAGGCGCAACACCAGATAATAAAGGGTGTAACTTTTCTATATATTCTCCTAATGCTGACGAAATCCAGTTGGCGTTGTTTAATGACAATGGTGAGTTTGAAACCTACCCATTAACCAACGAATACGCCGGAATTAAGTTTACCTATATTGAAAATATCTCGGTTGGGCAACAGTACGGCTACATAGTGAATCAAGGTGATAAACCACATTTGATTTCTGATCCTTACGCCAAAGCGATAGAAAAACCGCTCCATTACTGCACGCCGTTTAATTCCGAAAAGAGTTTTCAACTGGCTAAATGTGTTGTGGTCGAAGACACATTTGACTGGCAAGGCATCGCTAAACCGAACCGCCCTCGTGAAGAGATGGTGCTTTTTGAAACTCATGTAAAAGGCGTAAGTAAGCTTAATTCTGCGGTTCCAGTTGAACAGCGTGGTGGCTATCTTGGATTAGTCAGTGACGCTATGCTTAGCTTCTACAAACAGCAGAATATCAATACGCTGCAACTGCTACCTGTCGCCGCCTGTATGCACGAACCTCATCTTCTCAAGATGGATAAGGTTAACTACTGGGGCTACAACCCATACCTGTTTATGGTTCCTGATCCGCGCTACGCCGCCAAAGATGCTGTAGTGGAATTGAAAACTGCGATTAGAGAACTGCACCGCAATGGCATCGAAGTCATCCTCGACGTGGTATACAACCATACTGCCGAAGGCGGAGCAGACGGCCCTGTCTTTAACCTCAAAGCTCTCGACAACCGCTACTATTTCAAACAAGGCGATCACTACGCTAACTTTACCGGTTGTGGTAACACGGTTGACCTTTCCTATCAGCCTGCCATGAATTTAGTCATGGACACACTAAGATACTGGGCAAATGAGTTTCAAGTTGATGGATTCCGCTTTGACTTAGCCGCGACACTTGGTCGTCATGGCGAACATTTCAGCCCAGATTCAGCAATTTTTAAAGCGGTAGCCCAAGATCCAATCCTTCGTGAAGTCAAACTGATCGCAGAACCATGGGACATTGGCCCGAATGGCTACCAAGTTGGAAACTTCCCGTTTGGATGGAATGAATGTAATGATCGACTGCGTGATATTACCCGCAGCTTCTGGCGTGGTGACCAAGGTTTCTTAAAAGAGTTTGCCACACGCATTATGGGCTCACGTGACCTCTATAGTGCAGCCAATTGGCCTTACAAGCTCACCGTTAACTACATTACCTATCACGATGGTTTTTGTATGCAGGATCTTGTGTCATACAAGCATAAGCATAATGAAGCGAACGGCGAGCAGAACCGAGATGGGCATGGTGACAACCGCTCAGACAACTACGGCGTAGAAGGCGAAACAGAAAATCCAGCCATCATTGAGCTACGAGAAAAGCAAAAACGTAACTTTATGGCGAGTTTATTGTTTGCGTTTGGTATTCCTCATATTCTTACCGCAGATGTGCTCTCTCACACCCAAAAAGGCAACAACAATGCGTATTGCCAAGACAATGAAACAAGCTGGCTAAACTGGCAGCCTTCGGAAAGCAAAACACAATTTAAGTCTTGGCTAGCAGATATGGTCGCGGCAAGACAAAAATATATGGTGCCATTTATTCGCGCATTCAGTGGCGAAAAGCGCAATGACAACCGTATATACTGGCGACGACTCGACGGTAGCTTTATGGAGCACGATGATTGGAATCGCCTTAGCTCAGTGGCATTACATTTAGGCATCGGCAAAAACGGCGAAGAGCTGTTCTATTGCATTAACCAAACTAACGCTCCTGCTCGCTTTACCATGCCTGAAAATGACAAAGCTGAGTGGACCATGATCTGTAATACAGACTCCCACGAACTACATCAAACCATTGATCACAAACAAGTCTTAGTTGCGCCCCGATCAATTGCGATCTTTTTTGCCCACAGCTAACTTCACAATAATGAGCAGTATAGTGACATACTGCTCATTTTTAACTCAGCATTTAGATATAACCTAGACTTATATTCATTGATGCGCTTGTGAAATCCATTTAATATACGCCGCAAAATAATTATAGCTTCCCCGTTATTATCAGTTGGCACATCATGGCGTTACCAAAATTTCTCCTTCGAACGCTCAGACCGTACGTAATTCTCTTAGTTATAGGGATCATCTATGCGGCTTATCATCAGTTTCAGAAATCTGAAAAAAATGCGTATTCTCAATCATTTGCAAACGTCAAAACGGCTTCGAGTCTGATTTCTTCTCAAGTTGAGGCTGCCGTCAGTAAACTCTATATATTGGATGATGCCACCTCCGTCAGTGAATTCGATACCACGGCAAAACGCATTCTGGAGCATACTCCTTCATACATAGACATCATTTCCGTCAACAGTGAAACCGGTCAGTATCGATCAAGTATACTCGCAGCCACACCTTCAGAACGAACGACACACCTCGTTTGGCACCCACTAGACCAAGTTTCCCCGCATGTTTATGTCTCCTCTATCTACGAGAAACAGCCAAGAAAGTGGGTCTTTGCGGTTAAGTTCATCCAACAAAATAGCAATGAGATTTGGATAGAATTTGACCTCAAATCTACAACCCAAAGCTTGTTAGGTCTTCGCACGCTAGACAGCGGCTATCTGTTTGTAGTTGACAACACCAATGGACGTTTAGTGTTTCATCCCACCCCACACCGTATCGGCACAAAATCAATCAGCTATCGAGCTGGGATTGATGAGAAGATTCATATTGGATCACTCTTTGGCAAGCACGAGTACTTTTACAAAGGTCATCTAAAGCTATCTGTCTTTGACGGCAACAATCCTTACAACTGGGTGTTCATTGCGGGAACAAATCGCTCAGATGTCCTTGCTGCGACGCACCAGTTCGCTTTAACCGCCATCGTGATTATTTCACTTCTGCTCCTTGCGGTTATCGTTAATTACCTAATTTATCAGCTTAATAGCCACCTTGCTGAGCTCAATACTAAGATTGAGCTGGCAGATTTCAAACACTGCTTGCGTGATATTTTAAATCGCTTTTGCCATCACAAAGGCATTCAGATTTGTTTCTATGATGCAGATTACGGGCATTTTACGACGATTGATTATCATGGAAATAGCCATATTGTTTTACACGATAGTAAACTCGCCAAGCGGTTTACCCCAAGTTCGATGAGCTATAAAGGTCGCCGTTACGCTGATCCATTAGCCAAACGCTTACAAATCAACTCGCGCCACTACACACTGCCACTCTTTGATAGAGAGAACTTAATCAGTGTCATCTATATCAAAGCGACCTTTCCTGGTTTTCATAGTGTCTTGAGAATGATCCGAGACTACTCTGAAGTCGCGTTATCTAACCTTCTGATTCATAAAAGACTTCGCAGTAAAGATGTCATGACGCACCTCGACAACAAACTCACGCTTCGCGAGCAAATGGAATCACACATCGATGGTGAGCATATTTATATGGCGATGCTGGACATAGATCATTTTAGGCGTATTAATGACCAACACGGTCACTTGTGTGGCGATCAGGTCATCATTCATACGGCAGAACTCATGAAGAAGTGCTTTCCTAAACCTAAGGCGCTCAGCCTTGCTCGTTACAGTGGCGAAGAGTTCTCGCTCCTATTTAGAGCCAACGATGAGAACGATGCCTATGAACAATGTGAGCTATTACGTTACATGGTAGAACAATCTAAAGTCGTGTTTGACGATGTTCCGGTCAAGTACTCAATCAGTATCGGGATCACCTCAATGAAAGGAAATCAGAACATGACCATAGGCCGCGCAGACAAAGCGCTCTATCAAGCCAAAGGGCTCGGTAGAAACCAGGTGGTGTTAAACACCTTTGACTAATTGAGAAAGGGAAGTGGCTGAAGTCACTTCCCTTTTTTACAGTTAATGCCTTTACCACTTTGTTGGTGGCGAACTTGGAAAAGTCACGATTGACTGCTAATCGTATAACATCGAGCTTGCGCCTCTCCTTTACTATCTTCACCTCCTAACAGATACATTGTATTGTTGTGAGAAATCGACACGCCATACGCAGCTCCATGAGGAAGCTGCATAACTTGGTGCCATGTTGTGCCATCGAATTGCCAAACTTTATTATCGTAATGCTTGGTCAACCCTTGATGGCTATACCACTGCCCTTTCTGAAAATTGTTTTGACTACCAATAAAGTAAGCGCCGCCAGCCACAATGATTTGTTTTTTGACTTGTCCTATAAAATGACCTGCCAATCCCTCATGGCTAGTATCAACATTACAAATCGAAGGGAGTAAGCGGCTTTTGGTCATATCGCCGTTGTCGAACTTAAAAACCTTGCTTTCCAAGCTACGTAAGCCCGGCTTAATCTCTCCTTCAATTAAGGTAACCGTATTGTTTTGCTGGATAATGCCAGCGCCACAATTGGCAAGATAAGGATTCTGTCCAACCTCAGACCATGTTTCATCAGCGCAATCAAATAGCCAAATAGCTTGATTCCAACCGTAATCCTGCGCCGGGCGAGACATAAACTTGGTTAAGGTTGCCTGATGTTTTTCTGGTTGCTGAACTGGGTCAATTTGTGAAATTTCAGCCACAAAACGATCAAAGGTCTCTTTACTGTAGCCGCCAAAGCAGATCAGTTTACCCATCTCGATCTGGCACATTGACGCTCCCAGTAAACCCACAGGAATATGAGTCTCGATGGATTGCCAACAGTTACGCTCAGCGTCAAAGACGTAGCTATCCTCTAAAACAATTGGCGTAGTACTGTTTTCAGGTTGGCCTGCTCCAGAAAATACATAGAGCTTGTCATCACACACTGAGAATGCCGCATCATTACGCGTAGTACCCGGAAACTCAGACGCCCTCTGCCACCCTTTTATTGGCGCATCCAAATCATAGAAAAATAGGCGCGTCCCTGCGCTCCCTAAACCGACGTAGAGTTTGTTACCAATCACTCCCCCTACGCCGTTTTTCACCCCAATTGGCAAAGGTGGAAAAGATTCAATCGCTAATGACATGCTCTGAGCCCTTAGTCCGTGACATCAACGGTTGTGCCATTCCACGCTAGCATGTAGACCTTTTTGCTAGCACTGCGATCACTTTTCTCACCCCCAGCAATGAGTACTCCTTGAGCGGTGGAATAAGAGGTCCCATAAGCCAAACCTTGTGGAAGACCATTAACTTGCTTCCACAATCCCTGTTGCTGAACATACATTTCTGGATTAAATGCTTTGCTATAGCCGTCGTGTGCAAACATTTTCCCACTCTCGAAAGCGGATTTCGCACCATGGAAGTTCGCTCCACCTGCGACAATGACCACGCCATTGCTTTCACCGGCAAAAGCACCCGCGACACCTTCTTGAACACTCCCCTCTGTAGGCGCTGGTAATGCATGCTGGCTTTGCCAAGGTTGTGCTTGACCAAATTGGTACGTTTTCACTTCAGACGTTCTGAGCCCTGGCTTTATCTCACCGCTAATCAATACAGCCTTGTCACCTTCCGCCACTAATGCGCTGCCACAATTGGGTAAATATGGCGATAAACCAAGATCGCTCCAAGTTCCCGTCTCTGGCTTATAGCTCAACACATGTCGATTCCATTTATAATCCTCTGGCTTCATCCCCATGTAATCATCAACAATCTTTTGCCATGCTTTCGGCTCAGCTTGTTTGTCAGTGGTAAGCACATCATGGAGATATTGATCAAAGTATTGTTTGTTGTACCCGCCAAAGAAAACAACTTGCTTGCCATCTGGCGAGTAAGAAGCCGCGCCGAGCAAACCAACCGGTGAGGTGGTATTGGCTTGTGCCCAAGTATTGGTTTCGAGGTTATAGCGATAGACAGTATCAAATAGAATCGGCGCAGCATCGGTCGACTTCACCTTTCCTGAACCGCCAAAGACATATATTTCATTACCGATGACCGATGCGGTTGCTCCGCTTCGCGATGGAGCGATAAATTCAGCTCTCTTTTGCCAACCTTTGTCGAGATTGCTTAGGTCAAGCATATAGAAATCTTGACCGGCTGAACCTAGGCCAACAAACACTTTATCGCCGACTTGAGCGCCGATTCCGCTTTTAATTCCTACCGGTAAATCTGGCCATTGATTCGCGCCAAACGCATTGAGACTTAACACCAGAGAAGCAGCAAGCAAAGGTGTATGAAGTCGTTTAGTTTTGTTCATCATTATTGTTATTTCCTTATTGGATGGCCGTGAACAATCACGGATTCCTATTGGCTCAGGTGGTTCTTTATCCACCTTTATTGTTTAAATTTCATACTAATTATTGATTAATGAAAAAATATTTCTTTGATCAACTTAACAATAAAAAATATTCTCACCAATAGATTAAAGAAAAGCTCACCAACTAGGCGAGCTTTAAATAAAGAATTAAATCAATGTGATAAGAACTACTTCATTAATGGAAGCACGACTTCCGCCGTTTCCATTACTGACTCAGAATACTCCGGGTAGGTATCTAGCAAGGTGTTGATTAATGCATCGACCAGCAGTAGTGCGCCAACTTTAGAAGCAAATGCACCGCCTGTTAAAGGCCCTTCTGGTCGCGCTGCAACCAAAAGCTCATCTGAAATAGCCGACAACGGACTATGACTTATGTTGGTCAAAGATACCACGGGCACACCTCGGCGATGTGCCTGTGATGCCGCGTGAATAACCTCTTTAGTGGAACCTGAACTCGACACCGAAAACCACAGATCGCCCGCATCGCTTCGGCCCGCACTCATCGCAGCCAAATGGGTATCTTCATACATAATCGCTTTTTTGCCGATTCGTACTAAACGATACGCTAAATAACGTCCGACAATACTGGATGCTCCTACCCCAACACAGCCAATAAATTGTGCCTGATGGACTAACTCGCAAATTCGCGTAAGAGACTTTCTGTCTATCAGCTTGGCAGTATCTTGGAGACTATCAACCGCGCTCTGCGCAGATATATCACAGATATCACCTGCTAACTTAGGCTGATTTTGGCTAGCCGTTTGGCTCAAATCTACCGCCAACGCCATTCGAAAGTCAGAGTAGCCTTTGTAACCCATATCACGACACAGGCGCACAACAGTCGCCTCGCTGGTTTGGGTATTACGAGCAAGATCCGTAATAGTCTGGAACTGGACGTCATGTGCATTCTCAAGCACATAATCCGCTACCAAGCGTAACTTTTTACTTAAGGGTTCGATATTAGAACGTAAACGAACCATTAGATTTTTAGGCGTACTCACTAGGGCCTCATTAGATTGGTTTGGCTAAGCTAAAAGTATCAAAGACCTACGAATATTGACACTACCTCAACACGATTTCATCGCAAAATCCTAAAAGAGGGGAGGAAGCCTCCCCTCTCTTTGGCATTATAAAGACATAAAGCCCGCGTCACGCAGTTTAGCGAGCACATCCGCTTTCTGCTTGTCACTCAGTGAGCGAATCGGTTGACGAGGATTACCCGCATCAATGCCATGCAACTGCATGGCGACTTTGCCTGCCGCTACGCCGCCATATTCAACTAAGACGCGAATAATGGCGATCACTTTATCCATTAGCGACGCAACCTCATCGTGCTTACCTTGGTTAAATGCTTCAATGATCTTCAAATACAAAGGCGCAGCATAGTTGTAAGTACTGCCAACGGCACCAATCGCTCCTACCGCCAAGCCAGCTGGGAGAAACTCATCGACACCAAAAGGAACATCGAATTTGCCTCCCGCCACTCGCACACAGCGCTGATATTCGTAGAGGTCAGCGTTATTAAATTTCGCGCCCGATAAGTTAGGAATGCGCGCTTCACCTTGAATCAGGAACTGTTCGAGATCGAGGTTTACTCCAGACATGCCAGAATGGTAGTAGTAAAAGCCCTTGGATGGAGCAGCCGCAGCCACTTGCGCGCAGTACTCAACCAGATCTTCAACACTACCCGGCTTAAAAAAGCATGGGCCAATTGCTGAGGTCGCTAAAATATCCAACGTCTCCGCGTGTTCAGTAAGGTTAATGGTATCAACAATACTCAATGCGCCTGTATGGAGAATCAAATCCAACTTACCATCGGCGGCTTTAACCCAACGTTCTGCGATCGCTTTACGCTCCTCAACACTACAGTGGATCCCTTCCCCTGTCGTCCCACATACGTAAGCGCCTTTTACGCCTTGATCAATTAACAGCTCAGCAATTTGATCAATAGCAGCAAAATTTACCTTATTGTCCGCAGTAAAAGGGGTATGAGGCGCTGCAATAAGTCCTGTCAGTTTTTTCATCTTAAATACCTTAAATATTGTTCGTTATTACTGCCCGTAACCAAGGAAAATTTCCGGTAACAGCAGCGTAAATTGAGGGAAGACAGCAACAAGTGCCAATACGATGAATAACGGTACCAAAAGTGGAATCACACCACGAGTCAACGTGTGGAATGGAATATCCCCAACACGTGAGACAACGTACAGAGCCATTCCCATTGGCGGGGTTAAAATACCGATCATCAGGTTCAGGATTGCCATGACACCGAAGTGAACAGGATCAATTCCCACCGCGCCGGCAACGGGCACCAAAAATGGAACCAACAGCAGTAGCAGAGCAAGCGACTCAATAAACGTCCCTAGGAAAAGAAGCAGTAAGTTGATAAGTAGCAACAACACGAGTGGGTTATCACTAATGGTCAAGAAGTAATCCGCTAGCATTTGTGGCAGTTGCTCACGAGCAACAATCCATCCAAATACGGTGACGCCCATTACCATTAGCGCAACCACAGCAGTGGTGTTCACTGTCTCTTTCAAAATTTCAACAAAGCCGCCGAAAGTCAGCTGTTTGTAGACCACAGTTCCTAAGAACAACGCGTACAAAGAAGAAACAACCGCCGCTTCTGTTGGAGTGAACTTACCGGAAAAGATCCCACCGATAATGATCACAGGAGTCAGCAGAGATAAAAACGCTTCTTTAAAGGATTTGAACTGATCACGACGCGATGCACGAGGCAGCGTCATGTAACCACGTTTCTTACAAATGAAGTAGCTCATTGTCATCAACGCCACACAACACAAAATGCCCGGAATTGCCCCAGCAAGGAAAAGGGCGCCGATGGATGTATTTGACACTACTCCGTAGATGACAAGAGGAACCGAAGGGGGAACTAAGGGACCAATGATACAAGAAGCAGCCGTCAAACCACCGGCAAAATCATCGTGATACTTTGCATCACGCATAGACTTAATTTCAAGTTGCCCAAGACCACCAGCATCCGCCAACGCAGAACCCGACATACCTGAGAACAGTAAGCTCGCCATAATGTTCACGTGACCTAGGCTGCCGGTAATATGGCCAACCATAGATTTTGCGAAATTAAAGATACGTTCGGTAATACCTGCGCTATTCATTAAATGCCCAGTTAAAACAAAGAACGGCACCGCAAGTAATGTAAAGTTATCAATGCCGCCCAGCATCTGCTGAGCTGCGAAGTTAATGCCTGTGCTGTTGGTTAGAACCAAAAAGACTAAAGCAACAAAAATCAGTGAAAAGCCGACTGGCATACCTGCAAACAGCAGCGCTAACCAGCCAAAAATTGAACCTGCCATAACTACCTCTCAGCCACCTGTGAATCCATCGAAGATGCCGACTTATTGCCATTGTGAAGCTGCTTCGCAATGCCCCACATTTTCTCTGCCTGTCTAAACACCATAAATACCCCACCAAGAGGCAAGCTGTAGTTCATCCAACTACTTGAGACACCTAAGGTAATCAGCTCAAAGAAAGCGGTACGCTGCACGTGTTGATAACCTAAATAGATAATTGCCATGATCGAAACTAAAACGGCCAACTCAAGCGAAAGTACCAAACATAGGCGTATCTTTTCAGGCAGTTTGTCCGAGAAAAAGGTGATATTGACGTGTGTGCTGCGCTTAATCGCAATGGCACACCCGATTAACGACATATACATAAACAGAACTCGGGCGAGTTCTTCACTCCAAAGGGAAGGATCATTCAGTAGCCAGCGGGTACCAATTTGCCAAGTCAGCACCACTAGCAGCGCCGCCATTAACGGCACAGTAATGATCTCTTCAATATTATTTATAATCTTACGTAACATCTTGAGCTCCATGGCTGGTCAAAAATGACCAGCCTGAATAGTAGAAATTAGCGTCAGCTAACTCCCCTTACATTGCTGCCAGCTTTTTAACGATAGGCTCGCCAATCTTGTCTTCAAACTCAGCGTATAGTGGCTGCATCGCTTCACGGAATGGCGCTAAGTCTGGATAAGTCACATTCACTCCCTCTTTTTCAAAGAAAGAGATCAGCTCAGCTTCTTGTTTTTTCACTGATGCGGTATGAGCTGCGCCTGCCTTCGCTACGGCTTTTTGCACAATCTCTTTGTCCGCATCCGACAGCTTTTGCCACGTTGACTCAGAAATGATCACCATCTGATCGTTAACAATGTGATTAGTCATTGCGAGGTTGCCTTGAACCTCATAGAACTTCATTGTTTTAATCGTTGGTAATGGGTTTTCTTGACCATCAACCGCATTGGTTTGCAGTGCTAGATACACTTCAGAGAAAGCCATCGGTGTTGGCGATGCGCCTGAAAGTTTTGCGTAGTTTAGGTTTGGTTTAGCGTTTGGAACTCGAAGCTTAAGACCTTTAAAGTCTGAGATGTTATTAAGAGGGCGGTTAGAGGTCGTTTCACGAGTACCGTTGTACCAAGTATCAAGTGCTCGCCAGTTAAACTTAGTCAGCATCTCTTGACGGATACCTTGACCAAATTCTGAATCAAACATACGACGCAAGTGTTCATAGTCACGTGCCACATACGGCAGAGTGACCGCTTCAGCGCGCGGAATCCAAAGTCCCATGCGGCCAAACTCAGCATAAGTGATATCGAGATCGCCCATGCTTAACTGTTGCAGCATCGCGCGGTCATCGCCTAGCTGAGCACTAGGGTAAAGCGAGAGTTTTATTTCTCCATTACTCATCTCTTCTAGTGTATCAGCCAATAGTTTGGCAGATGTGTACTCTACAGAACCCACGGATGCCTGCATCCCCATTTTTAGTGTCATTGCTGCGTGAACAGACGCAGCACACCCGAGAGTCAGCATAGCGAGAGTAATAGTGTTGATGGCTTTCATATTGTTCCCTTTTATTCGATTTATATCTTGTTTCACCGATTTCAAAAAAAACTTTTATTTTGTTTGAAAAAAATCTTCGTTATGGATTATTATTGCCGTGAAGATTATTTTCAAACCAACTTTTTACAAAATGTGATCGCGGACAAAAATTCGCCACCGGTTATTAATAGGCAGACGGATTAGACGAATTGTGATGGTTGTTCATTCACCGTCACTCCGCAATACAATGCTTAAGTTATGAGGCCCGTCGTGAGAACAAAAAATCAGAATATCAATGAGTTAAAGCAGTCTTTACAAGGTCAAACCGTCGTTTCTATCCAACCTGTAGTTGGTAGCCCGCTCGAAAAAACCGAGTTTATTGTTGCAATGGCTTTAGCTGCTGAACAAGCCGGAGCTAAAGCGCTTCGCATTGAAGGAGTTGAAAATGTTGCTGCTGTTTCAGGCGCTGTCAGCATACCAATTATCGGTATCGTGAAACGTGACTTGCAGGGCAGTCCTGTCCGGATCACACCTTTCGCTTCTGATGTTGATGATCTTGCCAATGCCGGAGCGACCGTAATCGCCTTTGATGCAACAAACAGAACGCGTCCAGAAAGCCGAGAGCATATTGCGTTAGCGATTAAAAACTCTGGATGTTTCGCTATGGCGGACAGCTCTTGCTTTGAAGATGGGGCTTGGGCACACAGCCAAGGCGTTGAAATTATTGGTTCAACCTTGTCAGGTTACGTGGGCGAGCAAGAACCTGTAGAGCCAGATTTGCAACTGGTTAAACAGTTTTCACAAGCGGGTTTCTTTACAATGGCGGAAGGACGCTACAACACACCAGAATTAGCCGCAAAAGCGATCGAATCTGGCGCTGTCGCGGTGACCGTTGGTAGCGCAATTACTCGCCTAGAGGTTGTCACTAACTGGTTCAACTCAGCGACACAAACCGCAGGAGCACAACAATGCGTACGCTAGCCATTGACATTGGTGGAACAAAAATCGCGTTAGGGTTCATTGAAAACAATAAATTGATTCAGCGCTGCCAAATTGCAACGCCTATTGCACACAGTGCTGAGCAGTTTGTCGAAACGATTCTCGGCAGTGCATCGCAGTGGCTCGAACATGTCGACAATATAGGTATTTCCACCACTGGGCTTGTTACACAACAAGGCATTTCGGCGATTAACCCCGAGACTTTGGCTTTCCCTACTCCTTTTCCACTCGCCCAAGTATTGCAATCCATCGTTGGCAAGCCGGTCTTAATGCTCAATGATGCGCAAGCGGCGGCTTGGTTTGAGTACACTATGCTAGAGACACCGGTTAAGAATATGGCCTTTATCACCGTGTCTACTGGTGTCGGTGGTGGCATCATTATTGACGGTCAACTTCATCAAGGACAAGGGGGGTTGGCTGGTCACGTCGGTCATATGGTTATTGATCCCAATGGCCCACAATGTGGCTGCGGACAAACAGGTTGCGTGGAATCGATAGCGTCTGGCACCGCAATTAAAAAAGCGAGTGACGCTGCCTTCTCCAATCCAATCAGCAATATTGAGCTATTTGAACAGGCGTCATCCAATCCAGAAGCCGAAACAATTATCAGTCAAAGTGCTAACGCTATTGCCACATTATGTTGTAACTTGAAAGCAAGCCTTGACCTCGACTTGATTGTGTTAGGAGGCGGAGTGGGACTTGCACGCAACTACATACAGCGCGTCGAGCAAGCTATTCAACGTCGTCCTAAAGCTTTTCAAATTCCTGTGCAGGCAGCCAAAGGAAATTACGACGCTTGCCTATTAGGCGCTGCGTTTCAGTTTAAGGAGTAATCCATGGCACTCAAAGCCATTTCTGCACCACGTATTTTCGACGGTGAGCAATACCACAATGATGCCGCGTTAGTCTGGAAGGATGAACAGATCGAATCCATTGTGGCTATCGACAATCTACCGCAAGGTATCGACCACCAGCATTTCGAAGGGGCGCTGATAGCACCTGGATTTATCGATATTCAGGTCAATGGTGGCGGCGATGTCATGTTCAACAACGACATTACGCCACAAGGCATTGAGACAATTTGCCACGCCCATCGAACTCATGGCACAGCCTATTTATTGCCGACCTTGATCAGCGCAACACCTGACAATATACAACAAGCGCTATCTGCCACCGAGAGAGGGCTCAAAGCCAAGATCTCCGGACTGCTTGGGGTACATTTGGAAGGACCTTGGCTCAACAAAGAGAAGAGAGGCGCGCACAATGCCAATCTTTTTTACGCGCCAACCGTCAACCAATTGGATCAATTTGAGTGGCCAACGCAGGGTAAAGTACTGGTTACCGCTGCGGTAGAAAACATCGAGCCATCTGCTCTACAGTGGATAAAAGATAAGGGTATTACCCTATCCTGTGGTCATAGTAATGCCAAAGCGGAGCAATTGACTGAAGATAAACTCTCGTTAGTGGATGGCTTTACTCATCTGTTTAATGCGATGTCACCTTTTGAAGGTCGCGAGCCTGGCGTGGTGGGAACTGCTTTAAACAGTGACCACGCGTGGTGCTCGATCATCACTGACGGTATTCATGTCCACCCGCAAAGCTTCCTTCTTGCGCAAAAGGCGAAACCTCAAGGCAAGCTACTGATTGTTACCGACGCCATGGCGACTCTAGGAAGCAAAACCAATCAGTTTGAGCTTGATGGCGAAACAATTCGAGTTATCGACAACAAACTGGTCAACAGTCGAGGAAGTTTAGCTGGTGCGCACATCGGCATGGATGAATCCGTTGCCAATGTGATTCAGTGGGGAATTACAGAGGAAGAAGCGCTGAAAATGGCGTCTACCTATCCTGCCAACGCCCTATCATGCGATAATCTAGGAAAGCTCAAACCTAATTTCCGCGCAGCGGCGACAGTGTTAGATGACAACTATCGCAGCCAAGCGGTACTCGTCGATGGTCAGCTTTATTAACAATTAGGAGGTCCCCACCTCCTAATTCTTACGAAGCAAACTTGCTATCACTAGCAGCAAACCGCTCATAAGAAGGGCTGCACCTAAGTTCTGCATAAAACCAACAGCGGATAAACCAAAACCGATCAGCAAATAATAGAGCAAGCCAAACAGTGCACCAGCACTACCAGTCTGTGATTTATACCCTGCTAAGGCTTGGCTCAATATATTTGGAATCCCTACACCAAATGAAGCAACTACCAATAGCATTGGAGCTAGCAGGGCAACTCCGTCTTGAAGCAACCACACCATAATCGACCCGAATATAGCACCCCATGCCGACAGTTGAACCAAGAGTTTTGACTCATAACTTCGGGCAAGAAGCCCCTTGTTTAGCCAACTACCTGCGAAAGTTCCTACTGCTAAGATAATCCCGCTGTATCCAAATTGTTTGCTGGTATACCCCATAGCATCAAAGATAAATGGACCAAGCAAATAGTAGCTGAACAATAAAACATTAAAACAAGCCACCATTATCCCATCTATCCAGATGTTTCTGTTTGCTAGCATTTGCTTGGCAAGTGAAACTATGTGGATGTCGCCTTTCATAGCAAGCTTGGTTTCCGGTAAACTCACTAAGCAAAGTAGGAACAAAGCTATCGCCATAATTGATAAAGAGAGAAACACGGCTTTGTGACCTCCAGTATCAGCGAGTACTCCTCCAAACATTAACCCAATAACCGGACTCAGTGATATACCGATCCCCATCAAACTAAATACTTTGGCTAACCGTGCACCATCATAGCTATCACGTAGCATAGTCTGGGTAACTACTGAACCAACCGCTGCCCCAAAGGCACTCAGTGCACGCATGAGTAGAAGTGTTTCAAACTGCGAGCACTGCATAGCACCAACAGCTGCTACGCCGTAAACCACTAGCCCTAATAACATTGAATATCTTCGCCCTAAATAATCAGCAGCCACTCCCCAAAACACGACACCTAGTGCGAAGGCACTAAAGTAAATCGATAGAGTTTGTGCAGCAGTATTACTCGCAACATTAAAAGCGAGGGCAATGTGGGGTAAGGCGGGGCTGTATATAGTCTCAACAATTTGCGGAAACATCATCAGAGCTAGCATTACCCCAACGGAAGGAGTCTTATTCATTACAATATCCCAACTAGAAAAAGTGGGCGTAGTTTAGACAAGAGTGCTAAAGTCCCAATAACGACATTGGAACAATAAACTTCAATATAAGAACAAATGGCGCTAATCAATGACAAGTCCGAATTTGACGTCGATACACTAGATAACACAGTGATCGGAATCGCGGCTCGAATCGGCAAGCATGATTCAGGGATGCATATCCACAGTAAATCCCAACTTCTCTATGCTCCTGAAGGGTGTATCAGCATACAGTTGGACGATAAAAAAAGTGTCTTGCCCCCCACCCGTGCTGCTTGGATACCTGCGGGCGTGCGCCACTGTGCAACCATGAACAACGTCGTTGAATATCGTTCACTCTATTTCGAAGAAAACATAGTCGCGTCGTTCAACGAAGTGAAAGTCATCTCTGTAAACTCACTGCTTAAGGCTCTGATCGAGCGAATGTCTTTTTGGCAATGGGACAAGCCTAAGCGAGAAATGCACGCGACACTCCAACTGTTTCTGGAAGAGCTTCAATCTGCGTCCGAATATCAACTGACGCTACCTTTTCCTAACGATCCTAGACTCAATCAATGGCTTGATTCACTTCAAAAACCGGACTCTAACGTGCCAAATTTGAACAACTTAGCCAAACAGATTGGCGCTAGCAGCAAAACAATAAGTCGCATATTCTCCAACCAAGCGGGGATGCCGTACCAGTCATGGCGACAGCAATGGAGACTATTGAAATCAATAGAGCTTCTTTCTCAAGGAAAACAGGTCAACGATGTCGCTTACCAATTAGACTTTTCAAATGATAGCGCTTTCATCACATTCTTTAAGCAACAAACAGGGACTACGCCGCTCCAATATATGCGCACAACAACTTGATTCATTTGCAGATTACTCTAACAATGACCTATCAATGAGGGAAAGCCTATGTCCGACAAAATCTCAACAACTGCATTAGCCAAATTACGTGAACTGGAACCTAAGCAATTGTTCAATGAACTGAAATCTGCGGGTTACATTAATCGTGCTGAGGACAGCTGGGTTTTGACCGAGATCGGAGCCAAGTTCGGTGGCGAATACGTTGAGCACCCGAAGTTTGGTAAGTTCATTGTCTGGCCAGAAAACCTACTCATAGACAGTGTAGCGACCAGTGGTAAAACGATGAGTGCGACTCAAATTGGAGAACGCTTATCTCTCCATGCCAAAAAAGTGAATCAACTTTTGCAAGAGCTAGGTTGGATTGAAAAGACAGAGAAAGGTTGGACGGTAATGGAATCAGGGCTAACGGTTGGCGGTTATCAACGCGAAGATAAGGAAAGCGGTTATGGGTTTGTCGTTTGGCACGACTCTATCGTTCGTAACAAGCGCTTAAAGCAGTCTGTGATTGAGTTTTCTGGGCAAGATGCCGAAGCACATGCAACAGACAAATCCCTTTCTAGCTTTAGACAAAAATTTGAGGCGAAGCATCGAACTCTAGACGGTCACTATGTACGTTCTAAAGGTGAACTCATTATCGACAACTGGCTCTATATGAATGGAGTAGTTCACGCCTACGATCGTCAATTACCGATAGAACAAGACGTCTTGAGCGATTTCTATTTACCTACTGGAAAGGTCTATTTGCAGTATTGGGGAACTGACGCTGGCAACACACCAGACAAAGAACAGCAATCTATCCGAGAGTTGTATCAGCAGCATAACTTTGCGCTCATAGAGGTATTCCCCGCAGATATCGACAAACTCGATGACGTTTTACCAGCCAAACTCAAAGCCTTCGGCATCAAGGCTTACTAATAGGCTGCCAAAAATAGATAGCTATTGATTGCGCTCTGTCAGCCACTCAATCAATTTAGCGACCATCGCATTGTCTTGCTCTCGAAGGTGTAACAGATGATAGCCATTCCCAGTGGTCACACTAAGGTCAAAGGGTTGAATTAATCTTTTGAGTTTTAAATCTTGCGCAGCCAAAGTCAGATCACCAATCGCCACCCCGAAACCTTGCTGAGCAGCATTCATCGCTTGATCTAAGGTTGCAAAGGTTTGGTTTCCCTTGCCTTTTAATCGCGTATTGCCATGACTTTCCAGCCATAGTTTCCAGTCTGATTGCTCTTGATTGGCATGCAGCCAAGTAAACTGATTGAGTACGTCCTTATCACCATTTTCCACGATTTGCTGCCATAGCTCTGGAGCGCAGACTGGCGCCAAAAACTCTTCAAACAGCAGTGTTTGATTGACCACTTTGCTTCGAGTCGGCTTGCCGTAGGTAATGATCAGATCGAAGCTATCAAAATTCGGCACAGCTTCGTGTTTGGTTGTCGAAGTTAGCTCAACGTTCACGTCAGGGTATGCCTGCTGAAAATTGGCGATACGAGACAACAGCCATGAGGTAATACAACTCGGGGCGTTGAGTTTGATTCGATTCGCGCTGTCCGCAACCTCTCGAATCGACATCTGAAGCCGCTTAATAATATCTTCCGCCAACGGAACAAACTTATCGCCTTCCGGTGTTAAAGACAGCCCCCTCGCCTGACGGTAAAAAAGCTGAACTCCCATGATCTCTTCGAGGGTTTGAATCTGCCGACTAATGGCACCTTGGGTCATATTCAAGGCTTCAGCTGCATGGGTAAAGTTAAGGTAATACGCCGTAGAAAGAAAAGCTTGGAGGTTTTTCGTCGAAGGCAATCTTGTGTTCATTATTATCATCCATGATTTTTTTGCATAGCTAGTATGCCTTTATTTCGATTCTACACAAAGAGCATATTGACTAAATTATTACTCATTAGGAGAAAGTACCTAATTAAAACCCTTTTGATTGACTAAATATTCAGTAAAGGTATATGAGATGACGTCACTCGCGGAAAAACTTGCGCCAGAGAACATAAAAAAATTAATACCATATCAATCTGCAAGACGAATCGGCGGTTCTGGTAGGCTGTGGTTGAATGCCAATGAGCTAGAACAACCTCTTTTCTTTACTGAGCATCAACCCGCACTTCATCGTTATCCTGACTTTTTGCCACACGATATCGCTGCAGCATACCAAGCGTATTGCAAAACCACGCAACCAACCATCGCAGTGCGCGGGGCCGATGAGGCGATCGATCTGTTAGTAAGAACGTTCTGCCAGCCTATCCAAGATAGCATTGCGATTTGTACCCCTACCTACGCAATGTACGAATTTTGTGCGGAGTCATTTTCAGTCAATGTCATCGACTGCCCTTTGTTAGCTCCAGACTTCTCACTGGATGTTGAAAACGTGATTAAGGCAGCAGATAGCGCTAACCTACTGTTTCTTTGTTCGCCGAACAACCCAACTGGCCAACTGCTAAACAGAAGTGACATTGTCGCAATACTTGAAAGCACCCAAGACAAATCGCTTGTCGTCGTAGATGAGGCCTATATTGAATTTGAACTCGCTGGGAGTGTTGTCGACCTGATCGAACAATACCCGAATCTGATTGTCATTCGTACTCTATCCAAAGCTTTTGGACTTGCGGCGGTACGATGTGGGTTCATCATTGCTTCTTCAAGCGTTATGGCGTTTATTTCTAAACTGGTTCCGCCTTATCCAATGCCAGATAGCTCTGCTGAGATTGTGCTCAAAGCGCTGAGTCCTAAAGGGCTTACTCATGTGCATGACAATACACAAGCATTGATTCGCATACGCGATAACTTTGTTCAGCAAATACAGAACCTTACTTGGATAGAGACCATCTACCCATCTTCAACCAATTTTGTCCTGATTCGAACTCAACCTGGTATTGAGCTGTTTGATTACCTGCTTAAGCAAGGCGTCGTTACTCGCAATCAAAGTCATGAGCCTAGTCTTAAGCACTGCGTACGAATCACCATCGGCTCAGAAACCAGTATGCAGGAAGTCAGTGAAATCATTTGCAACTTTTCTGGCACCCTGACACCATCCAATAAAAATAGGGATATTACTCATGAACAAAATGCTTAGTGCCTTTGCTTGCGCCGCAGCTCTGCTATCTGCCCCTCTCATGGCTAAAGAAGTCCGTTTAGCCTCTGACTTTACCTATCCACCATTCAATTACATGGATGCCAGTGGAAAGCCAGTCGGCTTTGATATAGAGATTGCCGACGCCTTGTGCTCTGAAGCTAAACTCAAATGTACTTGGGTATCTCAAGGGTGGGACTCGCTGATTCCAAGCCTGCTGGCAAGAAAATCGGATGTCATTATGGCTTCCATGCGTATCACTGAAGAGCGCAAAAAGCGTATCCTCTTCACGGATAAGTACTACCAAACTCCAGCGCGATTTGTTGCAAGTGAAAAGAGCCAAATTGAGCTAACTCTTCAAGGCTTAAAAGGTGCGGTCATCGGTGTCCAGAGTGGCACTATTCACGACCGATATGTCACCGACAAGTTTGGTGATGTTGCAGAAATTAAACGCTACTCAGGTCAAGATGAAGTCTACATCGATTTGCAAAATGGCCGCTTAGACCTGACGTTTGGCAACTCAGACCAATTAGCGCTGGCATTCTTGGACAAAGAAATCGGTCAAGGTTTCCAGTTCATCGGTAAGCCAGTAACAGACAAAGCCTATATAGGTGAAGGCACCGCTTTGGCACTACGTCAAAATGACAAAGCATTAGCCGAAAAGTTTAATCAGGCGATTAAGACGATTCGCGACAATGGCACTTATGACAAAATTGCGGCCAAATACTTCTCCTTTGATATCTACGGCGAAGAACTTTAACGCAATTAAAAAGAGGCTCAAATGAGCCTCTTTTCCTTTCTATTTCATCGCATTACGATACCGAACCATAATCTCGCTATCCGGTTGATACTGTTGCATTAGATCGGCAAGCTTGCCCTGATTTTTAAGCTCATCAAAACTATCGCGCAACGCTTCAACTACTTGCTGTGATGTCTTATTCCCTGTCACTAACCAAAGCTCTTTGCATAGCTTATCTACTTTGACCACTTCAACAAACTCTTTAGGATCATACCCATACTGCTCCATGCGATAGTGGTAGCTCGACGTGACCAAAGGGGCAAAATCAACTCGGTGAGCACGCAGCAACTTGATAGCCACTTTGCCATAGTTGACTGGGATGATATTGGTAAACCCTTCTTCTCGCGCCATCTCTTCAAAATTGCTCGCGGTTTGGGCGGCAAAACTGAAATTCTTTAAATCTTGAAAAGAGTTAGGAGAAACGTTAGGGCCATCAAAGTGACGATAGATCGCAACCTCGTAGGGTGATACGGGCCCTATCCACTGATATTCAAGTTCGCGGCTAGGCGTACGCGAAAGAGAGAAAAACAGCGTGTTTTCATTTTCTTGAGTATTGCGAATCGCACGTTTCCATGGCGCAAAGTGGACATTCGCCACTTCCATGGGAAGCGATTGTGAAGCGTGTTCGACAACTGCTTCTACGAACTTCACCACGTAACCTTCCGCTTGTTGATCAACTTGGACCTGTAACGGTGGAAACTCTTGGGTATACAGATCCAACTGTATCGGCTCAGCAAGGCTAGCACTCCCCCAAAGAAGCGCTATCCATCCAATCGCATTATTGCCAAACTTACCAGACTGACGAGTCATATTATTGTTCTTTATGTTTATAAAAATAGGCAGCAATTGGCTACCTACTATAAACCTCTTATTGATAGGATCAATTGGCGATTGGTCTAACCTGTTGCATAGACACTTTATAACTAAGTCTTTGATAGTAAAAAGCCCCTTTCGGGGCTCAGTGAGTAGCTTTACTTCGAATATCTTGCCATTGCGGCCTGCTCTTTAGGCACGACAGTCTTACCTATAGGAGCGAGTGATATATAGGCCAACTTAAGGTGCTGAAGCGCAAATGGAATGCCAATAATGGTTACAAAGCAGGCCACTGCAGACATAATATGACCAATCGCTAACCAAATACCCGCTAGCAAAAACCAAATGACATTGCCGACCGTACCTAATGGACTGGTACCTATATCCATTTCATTGGTGAGCTCATCACGAGCGATAGCTTCGTGACCAAACGGGAAGAAAGAAAAGTTACCCATGACGAAACAAGCTCGTCCCCATGGAATCCCCACAATACTAATAAACGCAAGCAGTCCGAAGAACCACCATAGTAGTCCCATGATAACGCCACCACACAGGAACCAGATGATATTACCAAGAATTCTAAGCACTTTGTCTCTCCTTATAGAAAACCTATCCGTAGACTGATTCGTAATGTTCTACGGTTGGGAATGGGTCATAAAAATGGTGTAAAAGAGCCTTCCATTCCTGATATTCAGCAGACTGCCTAAAGCCCTGCTCATGGTCTTCTAATGTTTGCCAATTCACTAACAAGATATAGCGATTTGGTTTTTCTATACAACGTTGCAACTGATGCGAAACGTAACCCTTCATAGACGAAATTATAGCCTGTGCTTTACCAAAGTTTTGTTCAAACTCTTTCTCTAAGCTTGGCTTAACATCTAAGACAGCGACTTCCAGTATCATGGTTTTTCCTTAACGTAAGATGAACAAAAGGGTTTCTAGCTCAAACCTTGCCAAACGGCCGTTGCGCCGCTGATCGAGCAAAGCAAAAGAGCGCCAGTACGAATTTTCTCTTTCGGTAATGATTGAGTGGTCATCATGGCGAGTTTATACCCTACCCACGCGGCTGGAATAAGCGGAACACTTATCCAAAGATGATGTAAGGTTAAAAATCCTGCTGGCATTTGAATCACCAGCGAAATAATAGAGCTAAAGACAAAGAAGGCAGATAAGTTACCACGCAGTTGATTAGCTTCTTGGTGCTGAAGTAGCAGTGCCATGGGAGGCCCGCCTATCGCAGAGCTGGTGCCAAAAAAGCCCGAAAAGAAACCCGCGACGCCCATTCGCATTGGCGTTGGTTCAATTCGAAAAGGGAGTAAGCTCACCACAACCGCGAACAGCACTAGGGCACCTAACCATAATGCCAGCAGGTCGGTCGAAACCATAACCAGTAACACGCCACCCGCTATCGAACCCGGGACACGACCAATCAGTGCCATTTTAAGGCCACCAATTTCGACACTGTCTCTATGCTTTAGCGCATTGAGGATTGAAATGAACAGAGCGACTAAGCAGATTGGAGCAGGCACGTAATCAGGAGAAACAAGAAACAATAAAGGCGCGGCAACAATCGCCAAACCAAAACCGATCGCTGTTTGAACAAACGAACCAAGAAATATTAAAAACGCGGCAATTAATGCCTCAGGCGTCATCCATTCAGCGAACATATTATCCAGACAATTGACTAAAAAAGTACCTCACATACTACTCTTAATCCAATGATTTACCATTGAATTTTATGCCTTCTAAGGCCCTGAAAAAACGGTTAAAGCCGATCTAATTGCTCAAGATATTGCGCTGCGGTTTCAAGTACCTCTTGTTGCTGACTTTGTTCAAGGTTATCCCAAGAACGATAAATGACTCCAACTCTAGGATTCTTGGTCAGCAATTCACGATTTTTAACCATAAAGCGCCAATACAAGCTGTTCACGGGGCAAGCCTTCTCTCCACTTTTTATTTTCACGTTGTAGTGACACTCTTTACAGTAATCGCTCATCCTATTGATGTACGCACCGCTAGCAGCATAAGGCTTAGTACCCACGATTCCACCATCAGCAAACAGCGCCATACCTCTGGTATTAGGCATCTCAACCCATTCGATCGCGTCAACATAAATACCTAGGTACCAATCATCAACTTGGCTTGGGTGTACTTCACTAATCAAGCAAAAGTTACCTGTCACCATTAACCGTTGGATGTGATGTGCATAAGCGTAATCAAGAGACTGTTCAATCGCATTTTTCATGCACGTCATTTTCGTTTTACCTGTCCAAAAGAACTCCGGCAACGCATTCTCTGCATTGAGATAATTCAGTTGTGAATAGGCCGGCATATTGACCCAATAGACCGCACGAATGTATTCACGCCACCCTAAAACTTGACGGATAAAGCCTTCAACCTGTGAGATATCGATCGCTGGATTTGCAGAATATGCAGACAAAGCGGCATTGATAACCTCCATAGGCTGGAGCATTTTTGCGTTTATAGAGAATGACAGGCGGCTGTGGTACAAGCTCCATTTCGAGCTATGCTGAGAAGTCATTGCATCTTGAAATCGACCAAAGTTAGGTAAACAGACTTGGCAGAAATAGGCTAACAGGGACAAACTTTGATTGCGGTTAATTGGCCATAACAAGCATTCAACAGTATGCCCTATCGTTTTGATACGATGTCGCTTCAACCGCTCCAGAATAGGATTAATCTGATTTTCGAACATCAAAGGCAATGGCAATTGCTCGATATCTATCGGTTTGAGCTTATTGCGGTTATTCGCGTCGTAATTCCACTTTCCTCCGACCGGTTTCCCACCTTCCATTAGAATGTTGAATCGCTTCCTCATTTTGCGATAAAAGTGTTCCATCATTACGTGCTTACCAACGGCAAAGTAATGGCTAAACTCATCGAAAGGCAGCAAGAAATGTTCACTTTCAACCATCTCGACTTCACATTCTTTGATCACTAAGCTCTCCAGCATCAGAGCCAACCGATACTCATCAGGTCGTTGGTATTGAAAACACTTAGCTTGAGTATCCTCTACATAACTATTGAGTAAATGGCAGAGGTCATCAAAATGAGCTGTATCATCCAAAGTTAAGTGCAATACCTGATGCCCTTCTTCTTTCAACTCATGGGCAAACGTCTCCATCGCAGCGAAGAAAGCACATACCTTTTGAGTGTGGTGTCGCGTGTACTCTGCTTCTTGGTGCAACTCAGCTACGATATAGAGAACTGAATCGTCAACATGTTGGAACCAAGAGTGTTGACTGTTTAACTGATCGCCTAAGATAAGTCTCACGGTATCAAACTTCACTGTTGCCTCCTTTGCGACTACGTCCAATCCACTTGGCGATAAAGTTACCGTTCGGATCGTACATCTGTGTTTGATAATCAAGATCAAATTGTCTGATGGTATTTGGAGCCGCACCTATGCCCGCAATATATTGCCAGTTACCCCAGTTAGAGCTCACATCATAGTCAATCAGTTGGGTTTCAAAATAGGCCGCCCCCATACGCCAATCCAAACCTAGCTCGTAAATCAAGCAACTTGCAACTAGCTGCCTCCCTCGATTTGACATGTACCCCGACAGGCTAAGTTGATTCATACAAGCATCCACAATCGGGTAACCTGTCGTCCCCTGCTTCCATGACTCAAAAGCTTCTATATCTCCACTCGACATTCGAGTATCACCCGCTTTCTTGCCATCGAAAAACAACTGCTTGCCCTGCTTTCTTCCATGCCAATAGAAGTATTCTCTCCACAGCAGTTCAAAATAAATCCAATACGTCGAGTCGTTTGCGCCATGCCTTCGCTCATAATCACGTAGCTTGCTCACTATCAGTCGAGGCGAAATGCACCCCAGTGCAAGCCAAGGTGAGAATTTGGTTGAGAACAGCATTCCATCCAAACCATTACGTGTCTTCTTGTATTCACTAGCCAATGAAGTTGCGAAGTAATGCTCAATATGTTCTTGCCCACAGCTTTCTCCTCCACAAAAAACCAGTTCATCTTCGCCAGCCACTCGCGGAAATGGGCAATTATCGTGTTCGCTGTTAATACCAACGACAGGTTCGATAGATAAAGATTCAACCTGCTTTCTAAACTTGGTAAAAGTGACTGGAATCTCTGATACATCGAAAGGCAGTTGTTGTAGATTGAACAAAGTATTGACGGGCTGCTGAACAATCTGGATAGCCGGAAATTTCTGTCTCAATTGAACGAGTGTCTTCTGCTCGTCACTTCCCGCACTCTGATTACAAAAAAGGTGAGTAATTTCCAACTTTTCAATAAGGTCAGTTAGAAAAACTAGCGCAGGTTTTGATTCGCTTTGAAGGGTCAGATTATGCTGCTTGAGAGCACTGGAAAGCGCATCTACAGACTGTTCGAGAAAGACTTGTTTTGCACAACCGAAGTGCTCTTCTCGCGAATAGTGTTTCAAAAAGGAAGTAAGGGAAGGATTACAGAATACACAATGCAAAGTATCGACTTGGTCAACAGCTCTAGCAAGCAGACAGTTGTCTGCCACTCTTAAATCATTGGTATACCAGTATAGTCCAGCGGTTTTAGACAACATCAGCTCCCCTTTTACTTTATGCAGTTTCGAACGCAATTAAATCGTCAAACCCGTATACGAAAAAGAAGAGCTGAAGAATCAATCCATTACAGAGTTACGCGGTCGCCAAACGTCTAACTGGTTGATCATTGATTGGTAGATGAATCAATGCAGCCGCAAATGCGAGAACCACAGTTGACCACCAAATTGGGTCATAAGATCCGTAGTAATCGTAGATTCGTCCACCAGCCCAAGCTCCTAGAAAACTACCCACTTGGTGGGTAAAGAAAACCAGACCATAAAGCGTAGACAGATACTTGGCTCCGAATATTTGGCGAACCAAGCCAGATGTCAGTGGCACGGTACCAAGCCAGCAAAAGCCGATCGCTCCACCAAAGATTGCCGCAGTGTGCTCTGTAACAGGCAGAGTCACAAAGCCACCAATCACAACAGTTCTCACTAGATACAGTGCGGACATCACATGACGCTTGTTGAATCTGTCACCCATTACGCCCCAGAAATAGGAACCAAAGATGTTAAAGATACCCACATAAGCCAGAGCCATCGCGGCAGTTGAAGCCGGTAAATGCTTATCGGCCAGATAACTTGGCAAGTGCGTCGCAATAAACATCACGTGAAAACCACACACAAAGAACCCAAGGTGAATTAACCAATACCCTTTGTGTGCGAAAGCTTCTTTTAACGCCTGCTTAAGCGTTTGGTCGTCATCTTCCTGATTGGCTGACGATTGATTTGTTGTTGCACGGCCATTTTTCATAAACAGAGCAAACGCAATCATTAAGCTGGACAAGATTGCGAAGCCTTGGAGCGCGCCTTGCCAACCAAAGTCACTGAGTAAAGTTTGAGCGCCAGGGATCATTGCAAACATGCCAAATGAACCGGCTGCTGTTGTTAGGCCAAAAGCTTTCGCTGCGTGCTGCGCGGGCACAACTTTAGCCACTGCGCCAAGTACAATCACATAGCTTGTCGCACTCAGACCTAAACCAACCAACACACCTAAAGAGAGGTAAAGTAAGCTCGGCTCCACAGCGATTGAAGTTAAGTACAAACCCGCGCCATAAGCAATCGCGCCCATGATGATCATTCTTTTCGCGCCAAAGCGATCCGCTGCCATGCCGACAAATGGCTGGAAAACGCCGAACAACAAGTTTTGCAGTGCAATAGCAAAACTGAAAAACTCTCGTCCTGTCTGAAAATGATCCGAGATAGGCATCATAAAGATACCGAAAGATTGCCTAATCCCTAGACAGATAATCAGAATGGCTATCCCAAGCCAAACTATTGGTGGAAATCGGAAAATGCTCATCGCAAAGCCTTAATGATGATGGTGGTGAGAATGGTCGTGGCCGTCGCCTGTTGTCTGATGACAACCACTATTGATCGCCTGCTGCGCCAGTAGCGCCAACAACTTTGGTGAGTTGTGGACCGCCACCAAAGACAGGGCTAACAGCAGGATCATTCGCACTAGCTGAGCAAAAAGTGATTGAGAAAACATGATTCATTATCTCAGCATGGGTTAAAAAAGAGCGCGAAGTTTAGAGCCCCTCACGCAATGACTCAAATGACATTTAAACAAAGATACTATGCATAATATGCATAGTCTTAGTGGCTATGCCTCGACCTTCAATCAGCGTCCCTCTCCCACTGTCTCATTTGCTCTATCCCTGATTGCATTAACGCCCAATCCAATAGACTAGCCTGATATTGCCTAGCCTTACCTTCTAAACGAATACCATAACTGTTGAGGCGGTAAGCAAGCACAGCATAAAAAGCATCAACGGCACCTGGTCGAGCAAACATAAAGGGAAGTTCGGCCTGCGAGAAAATAGCGGTAACTCGTTCAATCTCAAGTCGTAGTGCTTGGTTTGACATATCCGCTGGCGGCACAGAATCTAAGGTGAAACTGCATTGAGAACGCAGGGTAAAAAAGCCTGAGTGCATTTCATTACAGAGCGAACGCGCTATCGCCCTTTGGCTTTGATCTTGCGGGTACAGCGCCCCTCCAGATTGCTCATTGAGGTACTCAACGATGGCCAACGAATCATGTACTACTAAGTTGCCATCCCTTAGCACAGGCACCAAAGCAGAAGGCGACAATTGAGCCAGCTGCTGTTTTGACTCTGGATTCGAGAGATCTATGACTTGAACATCCAACTCTAAGTTCGCCATTGTTGCGCATAACCAAACACGCAGTGACCATGTTGAGCCCGTTCCAACGATTAGCTGCATTGTGCTTCCTCCTCTGTTATCAATTCAAATCCTTCATCTAACCAACCTGTAATACCACCAATCATCTTTTTCACTGGTCGGCCGAGCTTTGCTAAACGAATCGCCGCTTTCTCTGTGCCATTACAATGTGGCCCGGCGCAATACACCACAAACAAGGTATCAAGCGGAAACTCAGCTAAGCGCTTTTCATTGAGTCTTGGGTGGGGAATGTTGATTGCACCGTCAATGTGTCCTTGTTCAAACAAGCTTTCACCTCTGACGTCAACCAAAATGAAATCTTGCAGACCATTGCTAAGAGCATGATGCACATCCCAGCAATCGGTTTCGAATCTAAGTAGTTGTTCAAAGTGCGCTAGAGCTTGTTCACTTGATGCGGCTTTCACACGAGATACTGCGCTGGTCATAACTTGTCCTTGTTTTGTTATTGCTTGTGTACATAGTGCAACCAACTCTCGGTGTATTAAACTGGCTTAAAAGCCAATCATCGTTAATAATAAGCCAACCTCAGAAAATGAACTTAGCCTTCAAGGAAGAGAAATGAAACGCGTCGCGATACTCGCCCACAGCCATGCCGCGCTGTTTGAAATGTCTTGTGCTATTGAACTATTCGCCCTGCCTAGACCGGAGTTTGAATCTTGGTACGAGACCGATGTGGTGACGTTAGAGAGCGCTGACATCCATACCACAGGAAACATCACTCTTAGCGCGCAAAAGGTCGACAGCCTTGAAGATTACGACACTCTGATTATTCCTGGATGGCCGACTTGGGACTATGTAATTCCTGAGAAAATAGAAGCGGAAGTTAGTCAATTTTCCAAACAAGGTAAGCGAGTGCTCACTTTGTGTTCGGGCGCATTTTTATTAGCTAAGCTAGGACTACTCGATGGCAAAACGGCGACTACTCATTGGATGTACGAGCAAAGCTTTCGCTCTCAATTTCCAAACGTAAATTATCAATCTGATGTCCTCTACGTTTTCGATGGCAATATCGGCTGCTCTGCTGGCAGCGCAGCAGCACTCGACCTTGGCTTAGCCGTTATTCGTCATGATTTTGGTTATAGCTTTGCCAATCAAGTCGCGAAAAGATTGGTGATTTCCGCCCATCGACTTGGCGGTCAAGCACAATTTGTTGAGACGCCGATGCTAGAGGTTCCCAATAATTTTGCATCAGCACTCGACTGGGCCAACAGTCATTTAGACAAGAGCATTAGCGTTGATCTTCTTGCCGAAAAAGCCAGTATGTCACGTCGAACATTTGACCGAAAATTTCGCGCTAGTTTCAACTTATCTCCTAAAGAGTGGCTAATTCAGCAACGTATTGAGCGCGCAAAAGGTCTGCTCGAAATCGAGTCCCACTCAATCGAACGCTTAGCCAGTATGGCAGGCTTCGAGAGTGCCACGACTTTACGTCATCACTTCCGGCGTTTGGTCGGTGTTTCCCCGCAGCAATATCGTAAACAATTTGGGGATTTAGCCTAGCTCAACTTGTCGTTTTTGACTCACATCAACCGTACGGCGTTTATACCCATAATGGCGATGTGAAAAACACATCACCTTGTTAGCATGGCGACTCTCAAAAAAGGGATCGCCAAATCATGAAAGCTAACTTGAATAAAGTCCTGTTGGATATCGCGCTCAATTTAAGTTCCAACCAAAACAGTGAAACCCAATATCAGCATCTTATTGATGGTATTGATCAGGTGTTTCCTTGTGATGCGAGCGCGTTATTTATCCTCGACCAAGATGGCTTTCTTACTCCCGTTGCGGTTAAAGGCATATCAAGCAGCATCCTAGCGCGGCGATTCTTCCCTAAAGCTCACCCTCGCCTACAAGCCATCATGGAGAGCAAACAACCAGTCCGTTTTGGTGCCGACTGTGAATTGCCCGACCCATTTAGTGGCATCCTGTTAAGTGAAGAAGCGGAGCTTGATGTCCATGACTGCATGGGTTGCAGCTTGTATGTCGGGGGGCAGTTGGTCGGAGTGCTGACGCTAGATTCTTTAACAGTGGGGGCATTTGACAGCATTGATCCGGTGACAATCGAAACCTTCGCCGCACTTGCTGCTGCCACTCTGCGTAACATTGCCCAAGTGAAAGCCCTTAAGGCGCAAAACAAAAAGCAAAAACACGTCACGGAAACCTTGATTCAGCAAGCTCGCTCAAAGCAAGGAGAGATGGTTGGCGTTAGTCCGCAGATAGAAAAACTACGCACCAACATAGCAACGGTTGCTCAGTCTGACTATGCCGTGTTGATCACAGGGGAAACAGGGGTGGGAAAAGAGCTCGTTGCACACAGTGTGCACGCTCAAAGTCACCGCGCCAACAAGCCAATGATCTACGTAAACTGCGCCGCCCTACCTGAAGGACTTGCTGAGAGTGAGTTATTTGGTCATGTTAGAGGAGCATTTACAGGAGCGAATAGTTCCAGAGCCGGTAAGTTTGAACTTGCCGATGGCGGCACTATTTTCCTAGACGAATTGGGCGAGTTGCCACTTGTGCTGCAGGCAAAATTGCTGCGTGTGATTCAACAAGGAGAGCTGCAAAGAGTCGGTAGCGACCAACACTTGTTGGTTAATGTGCGCATTATCGCCGCTACTAACCGTTCTCTAGATCAAGAAGTCGAAAATGGGCAGTTCAGAGCCGACTTATATCACCGCCTAAATGTCTTTCCTATTTCAGTGCCACCGCTAAGAAAACGTGAAGGTGACCTACCCGTACTCGCGGGATACTTGCTAGAAAAAGTCCGCAGTCAGTTCAACATCCCTAACCTACATTTGCACCCTAAAAGCCTCAGCCTACTTGAGCGTCAAACATGGCCGGGCAATGTCCGAGAGCTTGAACATACCCTCACTAGAGCCGCGCTGCGCGCGATCCAAGATCAGCAACAGATCATTACAACCCAACACTTTGATGGTGGTATTGAAACCGCAGCAAAGCTGACAAATAACAATTACTTACCCAAACAGAGTCAAGCTATGCGTGGATTGGTTGAAGACTATCAAAAAGATCTGATCCTACATGCACTTGAGAAATCGAATGGCACGTGGGCGAAAGCTGCTGAGTTTCTACAAATGGATCGAGGCAACCTATACAGGATGGGTAAAAAGCTTGGGGTAGAGGTGTAATACAGTGAATATAAGAATGAAGGCGGGAATCCCCGCCTAAAAACAGCTAATTCTAAGTGTAGTGAACATGAAGACCATCGATGACCGCGTATAACCAAAAAATCATATTACAACCAAGGTTTCACTATAAAACTAAGACCACCTTAACAATTCATTCTCCCACACCGATCCAAAGAAACCCTCCTAGAGCAACTGCTAACATTAAAATTAGACACTCAAACAAAACAGCTACAAGAAGATAACCACCGCTCAAATCACAATCAGGCAAACACAAATCAACAATTTAAGTTTTACATCAAACCATTATTCAATTATAATCTCTGCCAATGATTTAAATGAAGTTAATTTTTGCTACAGGATGCAAAGATATTGGCGCAATACATTTTGAACTTGGTTACCGAGTAGCATTTCTCAAAATAGAAACTGGTCGTAAATCAATCAAACTTAATGCGTCTGACCAATGAGTTACGGTTATGATAGGCACAGTGAATATAAAGGCAGGGAGCATTTCGCGCACTATCGGGAACGCTTCTGTCGTGCCATTTCTCGCTTCATCTCTATAACAACTAAGACCAAGGTTGATGGTACAACTCTATGAAAAAACTTTTTTTGTCAGCGGCAGTTAGTTGTGTTCTTGCTCAAGGAACTGCATTTGCGAATCCAACAACTAACGCAATCACTAGCAATACAGACGATGATTACGTCGTCGCTGGCGACTATATTCAAGTTGCTCTTCCTCTTACTGGTCTCTTTGCCGCTTGGTTGCATGATGATGCCGAGGGTGCAAAACAGTTAACCTACTCACTTGCCACGACTATCGGTATCGTACAAGCGGGAAAATATGTCGTTGGGCGCGTAAGACCAAACTCTTCAAACACAGCGTCCTTCCCATCAGGGCACACAGCTGCGGCTTTCTCTGGTGCCGCATTCCTACAAAGCCGCTATGGTGCTAAGTGGGGTCTTCCTGCGTACGCCGCTGCAAGTTTTGTTGGTGCAAGTCGTGTACACGGCAACCGCCACTATGCGGACGATGTTGTCGCTGGTGCAGGTATTGCCTTTTTAACTAATCAGTTTTTTGTCTCAGAGTACACACCTGAAGGGGTGAACCTAAGTGCTGCGCCACTTAAAGATGGCATGATGCTCAACGTCAGCTTAACCAATGACGCCTTTGAGTATGACTCAAATAGAAAGCGTGCTAACCCGGTTTACGCTAAGAAAAAAGTCCATTCATTTACGTTAGACATCGGTTTCAACACTTACGATACAATGGGTGATTTGGGTGCAAACCAAACCATCGAAAACTCAGCACCAGTTGATGAATACCAACCGTTCTCACGCGCAACCTATGCGTATCAGCTTAGCGATGACAGTGCAATAGAGTTTCAAATCGCGCCTAACGAGACGCGTCGTACTGGCAAAGTAAGCGGTAGTTTTGAAATCGACAACAACACTTATACGCAAGGAGAAGACATTTTTATCGCTTTGCGTCAGTGGAGCGCAGGTGGCCTTTACCAGAAACAATACCAAGTTAGTGATGCTGTCTCCCTTACTGCCGGAGCAGGTTTATATGCCTACTTGCTAGATATAGAAACTGACTTACTCAATGGTGGCAGGCATTCTAAGCTCAGCTCTACACCAGTACTTCCTGCTGTCTCTGGGGAAGTTGAATACGCGTTCAATGATAAGTGGTCAGTTATGGGCCGTGTAGACTATCAAATCTTCGATAGAGATCGTGTGTTTGCCTCTGAAACTGGCGTTAACTACAAGGTCAATCCAGACTGGACGGTCGCGTTGAAATACGCTTATACCAACAACAATTGGGAAATGTACCAAACAAGATATCGCTCTGAGTCAGTCTTACTGTCGGTAACTAACCGATTCTAAATCTGGAGAGACGATAGGCGATGAAAAGAACATTATTTGCGATAAGCTTAACTATGCTTGTTGGCAGTCCATTGGCCTGCGCGCAAGACTACAATGCCATCAACGAGTCAGTGAATGACGATATCGTTGAAGCGGGTGATGTCCTTGCCATCGCCCTACCTGCAACCGGTCTATTTGCTTCCCTAATTCATCAAGACCTTGAAGGGGCAGCTCAACTGACCATCTCGGTTCTCGCCGCTCAAGGCATTACCGAGGTTACTAAAAATACGGTCGGACGTTACCGACCAAATTCAGACCTGACAGGCGCAAGTTATAAGTCGTTCCCTTCGGGTCATGCTGCTGGCGCGTTTTCCGGTGCTGCATTCTTACAAACTCGCTACGGCGCTGCGTGGGGCATACCTGCATACGCAGCGGCGACGTTTGTTGCGGCAAGCCGCGTTCACGGTAACCGTCACTACCCTGATGACGTACTTGGAGGAGCAAGCATTGGTTTCCTTGTGAACCAATTGGTCGTTTCACCATACGTTAAAGAGGGCGTTAGCCTCACTGCTGGCCCAAGTTCTGACGGCGGCGTCATGCTAGGGGTGTCTGTAACGGATAAAGCGCTGCAATACGATCAAGGTCGCAAGCGCGGAACAGGTGAGTTGCCTAAGCAGAAGCGTCATCGCTTTCAGTTTGATGTCGGCTTTAATATGACAGATTCCGTCGATCAAATGGATGATCACGATCTCTTGCCTGGCTCTAAGCTGGTTGATGACCACCAACCCTTCTCTTCAGTCATTTATGAGTACACGATAGACAGTGAAACCTCCGTTGAGTTTTCTTTAACGCCGTCTGAAACTCGTCGCTATGGGACTGCAAATGGGGAGTTTTCCGTAGACAATACCACTTATAGTCCAGGTTCAGACATTTACCTCGCTTTTAAGCAGTGGAATGCCGGCGGCACTTACTATCAACACTACCAAATCAACGATAAATTCAACCTTTCTGCAGGTGTCGGTTTATACGGATTTTTGGTTGAGTTAGAAGCTGACCATCTGCGCGGCGGCAATTACGCCAGCGAAGGAGGCTATCAATTTATGCCTTCCGTCACAGGTAAGGCTCAATACAAGCTGATCGGTGACTTGTATTTGCAAGGACTTGCCAACTACCAGACGTGGAGTAATGACCAAGTCGGGTATGTAGAAGCTGGTTTCAACTACGCAGTGAACAAAGATTGGGAGCTCGGATTGAAATACACTATGTCACGAAATGAGTGGCGTGATGTCGGCGTTAAATATCGCGCCAACGCGGTAGTACTCTCTTTCGCCAACCGTTTTTAACCCGTTTTAGGCTCATCAACATTGGTGAGCCTTTTTCCCCTCTAACGCTCCGCGTTGTAAAAATCACATCACCCTTTTAAACATCCACTAAGCCGGTGAATCTTCGCCTGTTTTCTTGTTTGAAGTGGCGTCATTATCTCGTTTTAGCTCAAAGTGTGAACTCAACGATTTACGGCAGATTACACCCCATCTTACCTACCCTTATTTTACGATGTCATTTGCACATCAGTCACGATGTTAAATTAACATCACTATGGTCTAAGATAAAGGGATAAACTCTTATATAACAATAACTTAATTATTGGCACGCTACCTGCTCTATCAGTATCAAAATAAAACGGCGGACAGTTCCGCTAACAATTATCACGACTGGAGACGCGCAATGTTCTGTATTCAATGTGAACAGACGATTCAAACCCCTACTGTAAAGGGCTGCTCATTTGCACAAGGTATGTGTGGCAAAACTTCTGAAGTTTCTGATTTACAAGACGTATTGGTCTACACCCTACAAGGGGTTTCTTACTGGGCTGAGCAAGCGCGCAAATTCGATATCATCGATACTGAAATCGACCAGTGGGCACCAAAAGCTTTCTTTTCTACGCTGACCAACGTTAACTTCGATCCTGAGCGTATTCTTGAACTTGCTTCACTGGCAGCGCAATACAAAGCTCGCTTAAAAGAACAAACGCTCGCGGCAGCTAAATTGGGTGATATTGAGTTGGATGAAGCACCATCTGTCGCTCACTTTGAGCTTCCAGCAACTGCAGAAGAGATTTTAGCTCATGCTCCTCTTGTGGCAGTTAACCGTGGCTACCAACATCTGAGTGAAGATGTGATTGGTCTGCGCCTACTTTGCTTATACGGCCTAAAAGGTGCAGCAGCCTACATGGAGCACGCACGTGTACTAGAGCAAACCAACACGGATATTTATGCCGAGTACCACCAAATCATGGCATGGCTTGGTACTGACCCAGAAGATTTAAACGCTCTGTTAGAGTGTTCGATGCAGATCGGCCTAATGAACTACAAAGTGATGGAGATGCTAGACGCGGGTGAAACGGCTACGTTCGGCCACCCTACTCCTACTGCCGTTAACGTTAAGACAGTCAAAGGCAAAGCGATTCTAGTGTCTGGTCATGACCTACATGATCTAGAAAAGATCCTGCAACAAACTGAAGGCAAAGGCATTAATGTCTACACCAATGGTGAAATGCTACCTGCACACGGCTACCCAGAACTAAACAAGTATTCTCATTTAGTGGGTAACTACGGCAGCGCATGGCAAAACCAGCAAAAAGAGTTTGCCAACTTCCCTGGCGCAATTGTCATGACATCGAACTGTTTGTTGAATCCAAATGTTGGCCAATACGCCGATCGCCTATTTACTCGTAGCATTGTTGGCTGGCCGGGTGTTGCACATATCGAAGGTGATGATTTCAGCCAAGTGATCGAGTGCGCTCTAGCTCAAGACGGCTTCCAACATGACGAAATCGAACAGATGATCACGGTTGGCTTCGGTCGTAATGCACTAATGGAAGCAGCGCCAGCGGTGGTTGAACAAGTAAAGGAAGGCAACATCAAGCACTTCTTCTTAGTGGGTGGTTGTGATGGTGATAAATCTGAGCGTAGTTACTACACAGACTTCACCGCAGCAGCACCTGAAGACAGCGTAATCCTGACGCTGGCTTGTGGTAAATTCCGCTTCAACAAGAATCAGTTTGGTGACATCAACGGTATCCCACGCCTACTCGATGTTGGTCAATGTAATGATGCTTACTCAGCAATCCAACTTGCGCTAGCGCTATCTAAAGAGTTCGACTGTGATATCAATGAGCTTCCGCTAACCCTCGTTCTATCTTGGTTTGAACAAAAAGCGATTGTTATCTTACTGACCCTATTCGCTTTAGGTGTGAAAGGTATCTACACAGGTCCAACCGCACCTGCGTTCTTGACCGACAACCTACTGGCAATCATCCAAGAGAAATTCGACATGCGCAGTATCGGTAATGTTGAAGACGATCTAAAAACCATCTTAGCTGCTTAATCCTCGCCAATTTGCCTAGCTCTAATTGGAGCTAGGCACTTTTTTAAGAGAAAACTATGACAAGTGAATGGCAAAACAACCTGCCAACAACTTTACGCTGCGTAGAGAAGTGGCAAGAAACCCCAGATACCGTGAGCATTACGCTGGCCCCTATAGGCGATGAAGATATCGCTTTCGAATTTAAGCCCGGACAGTTTGTCTCACTGGGTTTTGAGATGGAGGGTAAAGTTGAATATAGAGCCTATTCTATTAGCTCTGTGCCTAACGAACCTCTGTTAAAGCTGACTATCAAGCGCGTTGAGGGAGGCTTAATCTCAAACCACATTGTCGATACCTTCGCCCCGGGTGATACTGTGTTAGCCCTTGCGCCTACGGGTCCATTTAACAGTGTCGATTGCACGCCAAAAGATAAAGTCGTTATGCTTAGCGCAGGTTGCGGTATTACTCCTGTAATGTCGATGACAAAGACCTGGTTAGCTGATGAAAAAGATATCGACATCGTCTTTATTCATATGGCTAAAAGCGCTCAGCAAACCATCTATTTTGATGAGCTAGAGTCAATGGACAGCATTCACAGCCACTTCCACTTTAAGTTGCTGCTAAAAGACAACACTGGGACACGTCATCCGCAAGGTCGACTAGATAAGGCATGGCTACAAACCCTATGTCCTGATATCGCGGAACGCACCGTTTATCTATGCGGGCCAACTCAGTTTATGCAGGATATGGAGTCTCACTCGCTCGCACTCGGCGTTGAACCTCAAGCGTTTCATCAGGAAAGCTTCACTCCAATTGAAACCCATCAAGAACCATCTGCTGGCGGTGTGGTTCAATTTGAAGTGCCCGCTTTTGGTGTCAGTGCTGAAGTTGAGCAAGGTGCGACACTTGCCGATGTCCTAGAGGACAATGGTGTACCCATCATCATCGCTTGTCGCAGCGGTATGTGTGGTTCTTGCAAATGCAAAGTGACTAAAGGGGAAGTGTCTCGTACTAGCACCGAGACTCTGACTGAACAAGACTTAGCGGAAGGTTATACGCTCGCTTGCTCTAGCCAGATTCAGAGCGACGTTGAAGTCGAATTGATGTAATTGTACACATTCCGAGTAAGTCTTCGCTTACTCGGAATCCTTTCTATCGTGCTAGCTTACCAAACGCTTTAGTCGGGCTCTTTTGCATCGATGCAGGCTTAACGATTAACCCAATCCCAACCAAAAACAGTCCAGAGGCAATGATCTGTGCCATCGACAGCACCTCATCATACATAAAGTATCCACTCACTAAAGCAAACACTGGAACTAGTAACGTCAGTGGCGCAGTAGTACTTAACGGGTACTTAATCAGCATCAGATTCCACACCCAGTAACCAAACAGAGTGGTTGGATACGCCTGAAACACCACGGCTATCGTCGTGTTCCAATCCCACTGTTCAAACGCCTGCCAGATGATCGCTTCACCATGCAGAGACACGGCAAATAGAACAAGTGGCAGCGGCGAAAACAGCATTCCCCACACATTGAACGCGAATGCCTGTGTCGTCTTCGACGCTTTAACAATGACGCCCATCAAGGTCCAAGAGCACGCCGCGATCATAATCAATGCAACGCCCTTCAAGGTGACATTCCCTGTCGTCGCTGAAACCAGTACCGCCAAGGCACACATCGCTAATGCCGCCCCAACAATTTTGCGCAGCGGTGCCTGCTCTTTGAATATCCAAATCCCGACGGCCATGCCGATAAGTACATTGGTTGACAGTAAAACGGAAGACATTCCAGACGAAAGCCCTGCAGTGATAGACCAAGAGGCCATTCCCCACACACCGACCCCAAACACAATGCCGTAGCCAACTAGATAACGCCACGCGACATTTGGCCTAGCAATAAAGAAGATCGCAGGAATCACCGCGAGCGCAAAACGTGCTGCTGTTGCCAATAAGGGGTGAACATTGGTTACCCCCATTTTGATCATCGAGAAGTTAAATCCCCATATAGCCATGACAAGCACGGCGAGC
The DNA here is from genome assembly GCF_028551255.1 of Vibrio tubiashii. Taxonomy (NCBI): domain Bacteria; kingdom Pseudomonadati; phylum Pseudomonadota; class Gammaproteobacteria; order Vibrionales; family Vibrionaceae; genus Vibrio; species Vibrio tubiashii. The sequence continues at coordinate 1,435,726 of NZ_CP117030.1, forward strand.
AATAAGTCATTTCTTTTCATATTCGTCCCTCTTATGTTTTGCCACAGTATCCCTTGAGCGACAAATCATATACAGATACAATTTTCCAAATAAAAACCAGTACAGTTCAGAGACAGAATGAGCATCTACCAACAGCTAGCGAATCAATTTATTGAAGAGATAGAAAACGGCAAAAGAGTCGAAGGGGGTAGAATGCCTTCGCTTAGGCAGCTAGCCAAACAGCAATCCGTCAGTATGTCTACAGTGGTCAGCTGTTATCAAGAGCTCGAATCACAGGGCTGGATTCACTCTAGACCACAAGCGGGTTACTTTGTTTCACCTCGTAAGCCAGTGCACGCGACACCAAATTGGGCTCAATTTAAAAGTAAGGTCTCTCACGTCATCAGGAGTTCACCAACCCACAGTGCGAAAAGTGGTCCATTGGGCGTATCGAGCACCTCGGCAGATGAACAGTCTGTGATTGAACTGGAACGCAGCTTTCGCCGCGCACTGAAACGGATGGGGGACAGGCTCAATCACTATCCCGATATTCAAGGTGAGCCTTTACTGCGCAGCGCTTTATCCACCCACTTTGCCAAGCTCGACTTACATTTTAATCCTGACCAGATCGTCGTTACCGCGGGGTGTATGTCTTCAATCAAAGCAGCATTGGAAGCCTGCACCAAACAAGGCGACACCATAGCGATAAGCTCTCCATGCTTCAATGGCATCTTGGAGCTGCTAGGAAAAATGTCGCGCAAGATCATTGAGATCCCTTCTTTAGATGATGGTGTAGACCTTGAACAACTAGAAGCGCACCTCAAGCACAGACGTGTCGATGCAGCGATATTTTGTACCTCGCATATGAATCCGCAAGGCATCAATATGTCAGCCAACCAAAAGCAAAAACTGGCCCAGCTCGCCAACGATTACCGCATTCCGGTAATCGAAGACGATGTCTATATGGAGCTCTCCTACTCTTCCCACACGCCCTTACCGGCTAAATATTATGACAAGTGCGGGTATGTTTTATGGTGTGGCTCTGTCTCAAAAAGCCTTTCACCCAGTTACCGTTTGGGCTGGTGCCTTCCGGGAAGATACCTAGATACGTACAAGATCCAATTTGCATCGGCAAGTTATGGCGTTGCCCTTCCAACCCAACTCGCTGTAGCGGATTTTATCGAATCAGGTCAGTACGCCAAGCATGTAAAAAGAAGGCGCACCCAGTTACTTAGCCTGAGGCAACAATACCTTGACTACCTTACGCAGCATTTACCGGGTGACGTGAAATTCAGTCACCCACAAGGTGGCATGGTACTGTGGCTTCAAATACCCAACTTGGACCAAAATGCCCTCGCGCAAAGTGTCGATCAGCATCAACTCGATGTCCGGCTTGGTCACTTATTTACCACGCTCGATCTGTATAGTGAGTGCATTCGAATCAATATGGGCTATCCACTTCAAGGGCAAGCGAAACAGGATCTAGACTTGCTCATCAGACTAATAAAGCAAGCGTGTTAACAGACAAATAAAAAGCCCGACAAACAGCTATTTGTCGGGCTTTTAGGACTGAACAGTTCAGTTCGATTAGAAGATCGCGTGTGCCACGAGGACAATAATAGGCAGCGTTACTAATGTACGAAGTAGGAAAATTGCCACCAATTCTAGGAAGTTAATTGGCACCTTACTGCTTAAGATCACCGAACCTGTTTCTGACATGAAAATCAGCTGAGTAACAGACAGTGCTGCCACGACAAACTTGGTTAAATCCGCATTCACAGATGATGCCGCGATGATTGATGGAACATACATATCAGTGAAGCCCACCAGCATAGTTTCTGCCGCCGCTGCTGCCTCTGGCACATTAAGTAGCTCTAGTAGAGGTACAAACGGAGCACCTAGCATTGAGAACAATGGCGTCGCTTCTGCAACCACTAGACCTAGTGTACCAATAGCCATAACAACAGGAAGAACACCAAACACCATATCCAGCGCGTTATGCACACCTTCTTTAGCCACTGAGCCTAAGCTTTTTACTTTGTCGGCACGTTTCAGTGCTAGCTCCATACCAAAACCTAGAGTCGATTTACCAGCCGGAACCAGTTCATCATCTCGATTCGGCGCACTACCATCAATGTAGAGATCTTTCTTGTAAGATAGCGGTGGCAGGAATTGAATCACCATCGCCGCAGCAACGCCAGACAAACAGATCGCAAAGTAAAACGGTACAAAGTAGTTCGCTAATCCAACTTGAGTCAGTACCACAAGCGAGAATGAAATACCCACAGGTGAGAACATAGTTGCAACCACTGCGGCTTCACGCGCTGTGTATTTTTTATCTTCATACTGCTTGCTAGTTAAGATAACACCGACCGTACCATCGCCTAACCATGAAGACATACAGTCAATCGCCGCTCTACCCGGTAGACGGAAAACAGGGCGCATAAACTTACTCAGTAACGTACCCAACAGCTCAAGCAAACCAAAGTTAAGCAGTAGCGGAAGCAATAATCCCGCAAGGAAGAAAGTTACCAATAGCGATGGAAGCAAGTCATTTAAAACTAGACCACCCGTGTTACCGTTCCAGATGATCTCTGGCCCGATTTGATGCAACGCCAGTAGCGTGAATAACGCACCTAACGAACGAATCACCAGCCAAGTTGGAGTCAGAATGAAAAGTCTTGTAAGCAGATAAGATTGCGTAACAAAAGTTGGCTTTAAAAGACTTGCGGCAAGTGATGCAAACGCTGAAAAACAGATCACGCCCGTGACCGTCGGTAAAATCGCATCCCCTAGCAGCGCTTTAACCCCTTTCGCCATTAAAGCTAGCGGGAAGGTAAAGTTACCGTCGTATGTTAGCGGAGCAAGGAAAAAGAATAATCCTAGTAATGATGGAATCGCAAACATCAGCAGATTCCGGTTAGTTTTGTGGTTCTCTTCAACGAGAAGTGTATCGCTCATCTGACTACTCCCTAGATGACTACAATTTCACTTAAAGTGAATAAATCTTCAATGTGAGCGATTATATATCCTAAAAAATCCAACACAAGCTAAAATTGCAATTTTATTCACCATTGATAAATAAAAAATCAAATCTAACATCTATAACAATAACTAAACAACAAAACATAGCACTAGAGAATACTTCACGACTTACTGAGAGTATCTGGTGTCCCTCCTCGCGAGTTTAGCTCTGTCACTAACTCAACAAAATTATCTAGCAGTGCATTAGGCGAGTTCGGTAACCACACCAAACCGATTGGCCAATTGGCATAGTCCCCCTTTAATGGAATAAAACGCACATGTGGATTGCTTATCGCTTGAGCGCTTTGAGGAACGATGGTGAATCCCAGTCGAGCAGAGACTAATGCGAGTAGCGTTAAGATGTCGTCCGCTTCTTGGGCAATGGTTAACTCCAATTGATTGGCTGCGAGGTAGCCCTCTATTTGTCGGCTGAGCCCTGGGCCTCGATTAGTCGCCAATTTTAAATAGTTATGCCGAGCTAACGAATGCCAAAGCAATTGCTCGTCAATGTCTTCATCTCGATGAATGGCGACCACCAATTGATCATCAAACAGAGGTAAAGTTTGAAACTGACTATCGCTCGGAATGCGATTGAAGCTTACATCAAGCTCGCCACTTTGCAGTTGGTCTAGTTGGGTTTGGGAAGGAATGTCATTCAGCACAATATTGACGTCAGGGTAGCGCTGCTTGAATGCGGCCACAAAACGAGGCGCCTCATGGTAGGTCGAAACTCCAAAGCCGATTTTCAAACTTCCGTACAACCCAGATGATACTCGCTGAGATAGGGTGTCGAACTGCTCAAATTGACGCATTAGGCGCTGAGCCTCGGGTAACAGCGACTGACCTGCAGCGGTCAAACGCGCACCATGGCGACCACGCTCAAACAATGGAGCACTCACTTTGCTTTCTAAACGTTGAATTTTCTTGGTAATGGCAGGTTGCGTGAGAAACAGCCTCTCCGATGCCAACCGGTAGTTTTGGCTCTCAGCCAAAACACAGAACGCTTTAAGTAACTCAATTTCCATTCCAAACCCTTATTGAATAGAGAATTTATTTCATTATATGGAATGAAATAATTTTCTTAAACTCACAACCAGTTTTTACCAAGTAAGGAATCTCCGTGGAAAAGTTACGTGTCGCATCCGTTCAATTTAATCATCACCCTGGGGATAAAGCGTACAACCTTGCTGTGATTGAGCACTATGTAAAAAGCGCTCAAACGCAAGGGGTTGAGCTTATCTGCTTCCCAGAAATGTGTATTTCAGGCTACTGGCATGTTTCTAAACTGAACAAAGAGCAAATCGTTCAACTTGCTGAACCGATTCCGGCAGGCAGTTCTAGCCAGCAGATTTTGTCACTTTCCAAGCAAACGGGGATCAAGATTGGTGTCGGGTTGATTGAAATTGATGAACAAGGCTGTCTCTACAATACCTTTATCCTAGCGATGCCGAACGGCAACATCACCAAGCACAGAAAACTGCATACCTTTGTCAGCCCGCACATGAGTAGCGGCGACCAATACACCGTGGTCGAAACCCCGCAAGGTTGGCGAGTGGGCATATTGATCTGTTGGGATAACAACTTAGTTGAGAACGTAAGGATGACAGCACTCAAGGGGGCAGACGTACTGCTTGCCCCTCACCAGACAGGAGGTTGCCACTCACGTAGTCCGAACGCGATGGGAAGGATCGACCCTCAGCTTTGGCTCAACCGACATAAAGACCCGGAAGCCATTCGAACTGAAATGCAAGGGCGAAAAGGGCGCGCTTGGCTAATGCGTTGGCTGCCTGCACGAGCGCACGACAATGGACTGTTTCTGATATTTAGTAATGGTGTTGGCGTTGATATGGATGAAGTGAGAACAGGCAATGCGATGATCCTAAACCCTTACGGTGAGACCATGGTTGAAACTGACGCGATAGACAATGCGATGATCATTGCCGACCTTGATCCAAAAGAGCTTGATATGTGTACAGGTAGGCGCTGGATAAGAGGGCGCAGGCCAGAGCTCTATCGTGAGCTTGCCCAGCGACAAGGCTATGAGCTTGACCCTTATCATGCCCGGTTTAACGAAAAATAGTTCACCATTATCTGACCTTAGAGCTAGCCTCTAAGGTCACTTAACAATGGGGATCTGAAAAGAGAATGTTACACCGCCCACTTCTGTCAGCTCTATATAACGTATCATTTCGACAAAAAAGCCGTCTTCATCAATCTCAAGATTCTTTTTCAGAGCGATATCAAACAAAGCTTCAAGCGCGGCACTGTAGCCAGCGTCAGAGACGAGGTAAACATCACTGCATAAGTAGTAACCTTCAGGCAGAGTAAAATCATACTTTTGTTCTTCAACTTGCCAGTCGCCAATATAGGTATCGATTTGATCCCAACTTTGCTCTAGTTGATTAACCGGGGTTGCCCCCATCAAACGAACCGATTTCTCACCATAGATTTCCATCACGCTGTCCCAGTCTGGGTCAACCATAGACAGCTTTTTCATCCCCCGTTTCGGATACCAGATCAGCTCTGTCGGCATAGACTGAGCCAATTCGTTTTCTAGAGGGATATCTTTCCCCGGATGGCCGAGTTGACGGATAAATGCAGCAGATTCTCGCGGCGTTAATTCACAACCCATTTTACGTACTTGCTTAGCCGTCACACCGAGCTCTCGTTTAAGCGCTTTACCCAGAGCTTGAGAAGAAGAAAACCCACAATATTGAGCAATCTCTGTCACGCTCCAAGGATCATTGTTCATCAGTAAGCTAACCGACACCTGCAACCTTAAACGACTTAAGTATTGCCCGGGTGTTTCGTTAAACAGCTCGGTAAATTGGCGGTGAAAGTGATAGGGAGAAATCGCACTGGCCGTCGCGATTTGCTCCCAAGTTCTGTGCTCATCAAGTTCTTTATGCATTAAATACAAGGCGTGTGAAAATCGCTTACGCAGATGCTCAGGCAGCGGCTCGAGCAAGGCTATCTCGGGAACCAGCAAGAAGGGCTGCTTTTCATTTTCTACCATTGCACTCGGTCCTTTTAGATCAATAAAATCACTATCGCCCGCTTGATCGATTAAATCAAATACCTTGCTCATTGCACTGTGTCCATCACCAGTTGTTCTTCCATCGGTTTCGCCTGCTTACGACTGGTCAGTCCGAGTAGAATCGGAATCAATAATAAAGTAACCGCTGTAGCAAATAGCTCGCCAAACACCAATGATACCGCGGCAGGTTTAAGGTACTGGGCTTGCTCTGCCGTCTCACTCAACAATGGCAGCAAGCCGCAAACCGTCGTAATCGTGGTCAAGAAAATAGCTCTCAGGCGACTCGTACCTGCTGTCACCAATGCTTGCTTAAGAGGCATGCCATTACGGTATTCATGATTGAAACGAGTAATCAAAACCAATGAATCATTAATAACGATGCCAGTCATCGCCATCATGCCGAACATAGATAACAGACTGATGGGCAAATCCATAATGTAGTGGCCAAATATCGCCCCAGCAAAACCAAAAGGAATCACTGCCATAATGATAAACGGTTGCCAATAAGACTTAAGAGGAACCGCTAACAAGATGTAAATCAATAAGATAGTCAGAATCATTGCCGATTTAAATCCATCGGAGACTTCACTGATCTCCTCAAACTCGCCACCCGCTTTTATTTTCACGCCAGGGTATTGAAGTTCAAGTTGTTCAATCCGTTTTGTCAGTTGAGTCATAGTCTGCTCGGGAGCCTGTATGTCGCGATTTTGCTTCCAGTAGAGATTCACCACCTGCTCTCGATTTCTGCGATACAAGATCTGAGGTTGCTGCTCATGCTGAAACTCAGCGATATCGCCTAACAGAACGGTTTTTCCGCCTGCTAACATCACCTGTGATTGCTCTAACTGCGCCAAGGTCTTACGCGCATCCCTTGGGTATTTAAGCAATACTTTCGTTTCTTGGCCTTGTTCTAAAAGACGGTGAATTTCACGCTCGCCATAGGCTTCACCCGCCAGTTTGGCCAACTTGTCCTGCGTTAAACCAAGCTGATGACCAAACTCATTAAGCACCAAGCGAACCTGTGGCTGACCGCCTTTACCATCATCGAATACATCGGCAACACCCGGTAGCACTGACAAGGCATCACCCAGTTCAATCGCCACACGTTTCGCTAACTCTCTATCGCGGGATGATATAGAAATTAAGGTGCCACCAGCAGGCGCTTCTGCAGCACTAAACTCTACAGAGTAAGCCCCTTCAATCGCGCCGACTTGTTGTCGCCAACTGTCAGTCAATAGGTTGCCAGGGAGTATGCTAAGAGACTCACTAGTTAACTCTGCCGTGACCTCAATCTCGCCATATCCATCAGACCATGCTAACAGGTTAACGATCGGTGGGTTACTAAGAGGGTAATCGGCTTGAAGCTGTTGCTCGACGGTGAGCATCGACTGCTCGATCTTATCCAATGCTTGCTTTTGCAAAGGTAGCGGAGCACCATCTTCCAACGCCACTTTAGCGGTAATGTAACGCCCCGGAATTTCAGGAAAAATTGCACTGCGAATCGTTCCGGTTGACCACATTCCGTAGGCCAATACGATCATGGCGACAAAGCCCATCAAACTAGCGAGTTTATAATCTAGCGCTACCTCTAGCGCAGGTTTATACACGCGTCGATTAAACCAAGTCAGCCCGCCTTGTGCAGTGGATTGAATCTTAGCGATTATCCCCTTTCCTTGCTTTTGCGTAGAGAGCTGCGCCAAATGCGATGGCAGAATAAACTTACTTTCAATCAAAGAGAAAATCAGAGCGAAAATCACCACTGCCGAAAAACCAGCCAGTATTTTGGCAAAATCATTATTGATCCACAGCATAGGAGAAAACGCCGCTATGGTGGTCAAGACGCCGAAAACAGTCGCCACAGACACAGAGTGGACGCCGTGCCACGCCGCTTCTTTACCACTCTTGTATTGAGAGCGCTTTTCATGAATGGCTTCACCGACAACAACGGCATCATCGACCAAAATACCCAGCACTAAGATAAAGCCAAATAGCGTGATATCGTTGATGCTGTAATTGGCAATTTGCATTGCACCTAACGTACCAGCTAGCGCAACTGGGATCCCTACCGCGACCCAAAATGCCAGTTTAAGCTCTAAAAATATTCCCAGTAAAACAACGACAATCAATAGACCTTGCCATGCATTATCCCCGAGTCGAAATAGCTGTTCCTCAATATAAGGCGCCATATCAGCCATCACATTGAGCTCGATATCGTTAGGTAGAATTCGCTGTTGCTCAGCTAGCGTCTCTTCAATCGCTGAGCTCACTTTAAGTAGATTATCGGTTTGGCTAGTGCTGACCAACAAAGCAATGGCATTAGAACCATTGTTTCTTACGATTGCACCGCTTGATTCGTAATCTCTAGTAAGTGTGGCTATATCGCCCAGATAAACCGTACCTGATGGCCTAGACACCACCACCAGTTGCTTAAGTTTCTGCAAGTCATCAGCGTAACCGTCACCACGAATCACCATTCTTCCTTTATCACTGACTAACTCACCCGTTCGTGACTCCAGTGACATTTGGTTAATCGTGTTGGCGAGATCATCTAAGGTAATGCCGAGCTTTTTTAACTCATCAGGACGAGGCTCAATAATCAGCTGAGGAGCACGTGAGCCCCAGTTACTGACTTTTGAGATCCGTGGATTGCTCTTTAATGCTTGCTCGACTTGACGCGCAATTGGCTGAAGCTGCTCATCACTGCGCTCACCCGACACCACGACGAAAGCCGCTAAATTGGTAAACTCATTGCGCACCACTTGTGGTCTTTCTGCTTGTGCAGGAAAACCATTAATGGCATTGACGCGATTACGTACGTCATCCAAGAGTTTGTTCAAATCCGTGCTACTGGTTTTGCGCACCACAACACTCGACTGACCCGCGCTAGATTGACTGGTTATCTGCTTTATTCCTGCAATACCGCTGATGGACTCTTCGATACGCTGGGTGATGCTTTCGTCTATTTGCTTAGCGCTTCCACCGGGGTAAGCCACTGTAATAGAGATAGAAGATGGAGCAATCTGCGGAAATGACTCAACCCGCAACTGTCCAAATGCCATCACGCCACTTGCGATGATGGCAAGCATCAGCAAGTTGGCGCCGACAGAGTTGTTAATAAACCACTTGGTTAACCAGCTCATTATTCACTCCTCAATTTGGCCGTCATTTCAGTCATGCTGTGAGGTGCCACTTGCTTACCAACCAACATCGAAATCAAAGGATAAACCACTACTCGACGAGACTGTTCACTCTGCTCGTCAAAACGAACGAACACTTGATCTTGCTGTTGACCGACCAGCGTTACCCACTCTTTCTGTAATCTATCTTGGTTATCTAAAGTCCAAACAAAGCCATCACGTGTTAAGGCGCTAAGCGGCAAGGTTGCTATGCTCTGCTGATTACCTAAACTCACTACAACTTTAACCTGCTGATTAGGCAACAATTTTTCCTTGTCTGCATAAGGCTCGCTGACTGCTAGCACAACCTGACGTTGACGAGTGTTGGCATCGGCTTGAGGGGCAACATAGCGAACCTTTGCAGGCCAATGCTGCCCTGCTCTGTTTGATACCGAAATTTCTGGTTTGCTCAGCGCACCTTGTACTTTCTGCCAGTGGAGATCTGAGACGGGCAGCGCCACATCAACTGAATCGCTCGCCGCTAACTCAAACAGCACTTGTCCTGACTCTAACCACTCACCTGGGCTAATCATGCGTCGTAATATAATCGCGTCAAATGGCGCTACGATATTGGCTTCACTCAGCAGTTTGTTGGCGCTCTGCAGCGCTTGCTGTGCTCTGTCTAACTCCGCTTTCGCTGCCGCCACTTGCGGCTCTCGTCGAGCAAAAGGTGAGCTGGTTTTAGCTGATAGCATTTTCAGAGCCACTGTCTGTTCGTGTTTCGCTTGCTTGAGATTAAGCTCAGCTTGCGTTACTTGGCTTTTCGCTTGCGCCAAATTAGACGCTAATGCACTGGTCTCTAGCTTGGCTAATACATCACCTTTCGCCACCGTCATCCCCGGCTCTAATTGAGAATCTAACCAAGCGAGTTGAGCGGTGCTCGATGCTTTAAGTTGAATCGGCCACCTCGCTGCTGTGGTGGCGAGTAAAGTCAAAGACGATTTATGCGCTTGCGGCGTCACCTCAATAATTGAAACAGGCGCTTTCAGCTCCGCCTTCTCTTTAATCGGAGCCGGCTGTGGTTCTAAGTAGTCAACCATAACCAAGGCAGCGAAAATTGCGCTTACGCCTAACGCGACAGCTAAGATAGATTTAACCTTCATAAGAAATCTCCTGTGGGTTAGGGGTTTGGGCCTCAGCCTTTGATGAAACATTGAGACGTTGAGTGATCTCAGCCAAACGCGACAATGTCTGTAACGTCACTGGTAACACAACTGCGACTTCAACGAACTCAAGCGAATAAGTCACGATCGAGAAAATCTGCCCCACACTAGGTTCGACCAAGGCACTCACCATCCACAGGTTGGCTAAAACCGCGCTCAGTAAGACGATAAAAATCAATCCATAAGCGATGGCTTCGGTATCTGACAGTTTAATTTCGCAGTTTTTAAGCCGTTTGAAATGCCCGCGAATGTTGGCAAACTTACCGCTATTAAGCGCCGTTACTTGCTGTTCTAGCTGATCGTTTAACGCACCATTTAAGCGAGTGAAAGTGCCATGAAACAGGCCGTAGATAATCAAGATGCCGATACCCGAGGCCAAGACACTCAGAGCAAGATAGAAGTGGAAAGCAGCGAGGATAACAACGGTAGCAACAAGCTGTACCACTGCCGTCATTAACGCCGGTAAATCATCTTCTAAGAAGTCCACCAGCTCACGAGACATGGTTAAGCGAGCACTACGCACTGATACTGGCGCGTGTTTTAGGTTTCGCTCAACCAATCTGGCTAGCTTAAATCGAATCTGACCATAAACGCGCGTATCATAAAAACGGCGCAATACGCTGACGACCACAACGGCTAGCAGTAGCAGGGCGAAGTGAATCAAGGGTTGCATGTCATGATTTAATACACCATCAATCGCGTAGCCTATCGCGAGTGGCAGTAATATCAGCATCACGTTTTCCACCAGCACCATGAACCAAGTAAGCGCTACTTTGAAGGGCTCTAAGCCAATGGTGGATTTAAGTGTTACTTGGAAGCGGTCAGACATCATTGTTCCTGTGAATGAATTTGGCGTTAGTATTGCCAATTCATCTCAAGAAAAAGTGTCCCAGATTGCTGTTTTGATCATTTGAGTGTCGATAACCTTTTGTTAACGCCTACCCACTTACACTCCTACCATAATCAATAAATCACGCTTAGGTATATGTTTAACCTAGGTATGGAGTCAGCATGAAATTATTCGCATCCATCGCCACCACCGCCTTAATTACTGGCTCAATCTGGGGGCTTGTCTTAGCTCAACCTGCCGTTGCCGAAGATGCCAGTGGCGCAAAATCGTCAGCAGCACCCATTGTCGATAAGAGGCCCAGCAACTACTTGCGCGGCGTCACTCAGACCATCGCATTACAAGGCGTTCCAAACTTATGGGATAAGTTCTACGCCAGGATCGATGAGGCTAACCCTCTACCTCAGAAGGTTGATCGCATCGTCGTGTTGTACCAAGCATTTAATGCAGATTTCTCTGAAGCAGAGGTGACAATTGGTTACCCGACCACAGCGGGCGCAATAGCAAGTGACCTGACCAAACTACCAGACATAGCCGATGCAAAACTTCTGCTCAAGGAAGGAAAGCACAATGAAGCTGAGCTCACAGAGGCATGGCAGAAAATCGACTTTGCTAAACAGCCTTATGCGGTGGTGGAAACTCACCATCTCAATCAAAGCGGTTTACCTGTATCAAGCCAAATGTCCGTCTACTATAAGCAATAGGGTAAAGGAGATATCTATGTTTGAGTCTATGTCTCAAGTGTTCTCGGAAAGCACCATCATATTTACCGAAAGCTGGGTGGATGATAATTTCCTGCTTATTGCGGTCGTAATCTTCTTAATCGAAGTTATCCGCTATGCGTTTAAAAAGAAGCTTAGTTGGAACATGATAGGAGATAGTGCGACTAACTTTGTCACGCTATTTTTCCTACTGATTACACTGTTTGTTGTCGGTCTAGCTTATGTGGGCGCGTTTGTTTTTGCCTACGAAAACTTTAGCCTTACTCAGTTACCTATCACGGGTTGGACAATTCTTGGCTGTTTGATTCTTGCAGACTTAGCTTACTACTGGGAGCACCGATTTTTACACAGCAATGGAATCGCTTGGGGAACGCACTCCGTTCACCATAGCTCGCCCTATTTCAATATATCGGTGGCGTACAGATTTGGACCTTTGGACTGGTTTTTCCCGTTCTTTTTCCACTTACCTTTGATTTTACTCGGCTTCAATCCGTTTGTTGTCTTGATGTGTGAAACCTTCGTTCAGTTGTTTCAAACCCTTCTGCATACTGAAACGGTGCGAAAGTTTCCTCGCCCGATTGAAGCGATATTCAACACGCCCTCGCATCATAGGGTTCACCATGCAACCAATAAACAGTACCTCGATAAAAACTATGCCGGAATACTGATTATTTGGGACCGCATGTTTGGTACCTTTGCCCGCGAAGAGGAAGAAGTAAAATATGGCGTTTACCCACGGATTAACTCCGTCAATCCATTTAAAGTATACTTCAATGGATATATGAAGCTTTTCAGCCAGATATGGCATGCACCAGAATGGAGCATCAAGTTCAAACTACTGGTTAAACCGCCTATCTGGGCTTGGCAGCAAGAACAAAAAAGGAAGTAAACGCTCAATGACGATTAGTGCCCTGTTAATTGAAGACGATAAAGATCTCGCCGAAGCAATCAGCGATTATATGGAGCTAGATGGAGTCGAATTTGACTTTGCCTACAACGGATTATCAGGGCTTAACCTCGCGTTAAGTAACAGCTACGATATCATTCTCACCGATCTCAACATGCCTAAGATGGATGGCATTGATGTCTGCCAATCCTTGCGAGAGAAAGGAATCAGTACACCAATCTTGATGCTCACTGCCCGAGATACCTTGGACGATAAGCTGACTGGCTTTGCCGCGGGTTCTGATGATTATCTGGTCAAGCCGTTTGCCATGGAAGAACTCAAGGTTCGCGTACTCGCACTGGTACGCAGAGCTAAAGGGGCAGTGACCTCACTTTCGGTTGGCGATCTCAAAGTCGACCTCGATCAGCACCAAGTGAGTCGCGCAGGTCAAGCGATTAAACTTCCACCTGTGTGTTGGAAGATGTTGGTATGTCTAATTCGAAATAGCCCTAACGTTGTCAGTAAATCCAAGCTAGAAGAAGAAGTATGGGGCGATGAGCTACCCAATGCTGACAGTTTGAAAGTGCATTTGTTTAAGCTAAGACAAGCGATTGATGCGCCGTTCGACAACAAGCTGATTCACACCCTCCACGGTGTAGGTATTGCGATCAGAGAGGAAGAGTAAGTGAAGCGCGTTAGTATTAAGCGAGATATCTACCTTTACTTGTTTGGCTTGGTGATCAGTTTAACGGCTATCTATGGCTTGATGATCAGCCAAAGTTACCAGATTGGCCTCAATGAATCGGCCAAATATGGCTTCCTCTATGAGCTGAAACTCGCTGAGACTGAGTTTCTCGCTACTGGCAAAATCCCTCAATCTCAAAGTAGTACCCTGCAGGTTTACTCAGACTTCAATCAAATCCCAGCAAAGTTTCTCCAACAGTTCGATTGGGAGACGTTTGAAAACGATGTGATTTACGAAGACTATATCGCCAATGCCAGTGGCGGTTATGGTGAGTACCTTTATGCCGCCCTTCACTATGTCGAAGCAAAAAACAGCTATTTGTACGTCGTTTCCCAATATGAAGAGGCCGTCTATACGGAGCTCCTTAGCCAGAGCCCGCCGGAATCCGTCAGCAAATTTAACTCCGCTTTCTTGATCGTCGGCGCATTGCTGCTGTTCGTCTTTCTTCTGATTCGTTTACTGATTCATAGACTCACCAAACCGATTATTACCTTGTCTCAATGGTCACAGACTCTCAATTTACAAGAGACCAACAAGCTAGAGAAGTTTCGCTATACCGAGGTCGATCTTTTAGCAAAGCAGCTTATCGAGAGCGTTAAACAACAGCGTGAGGCAATTGAAAGAGAGGAGTTCTTTCTTCGCGCCGCTAGTCACGAGTTAAGAACGCCCGTTTCCATTATTTCCGCCAGTGGTGAGATGTTAACCCGCCTTTCAGATTCTATGACCAAAGGCGGTCAACGCGCGGTCGCTAGGATCAATCGCTCCGTGGTAACGATGCAAAACCTTATCTCCACCCTACTTTGGATGAGCAGAAACCAACTTGATGATCTCGAAATTGAAGAGGTCGATTTAGAGCAATTGGTACACTCTATCTTAGCCAACCATCAATACCTGCAAGATGGAAAACAGGTAGCAATCAAAGTGAATGCAAGCCCGCAAAATTTTCCGGTAAAACTGCCAAGTATCTTGGTTGAAATTGTCCTGACAAATCTTATCCGCAACGCTTTACAGCATACCAAGCAAGGGGCAATAAATATCGAACTCTCCGGCTCTGATGTTCAAGTTACAAATTCACTCGAAGACTCGGAATCAAGCAGCTCTGAGGTTTCATTTGGTATCGGCCTCATTCTAATCGAGCGATTATGTCGCCACCAAGAGTGGAAGTTTGAGTATCATCAAGAGACAGAGTTTATCGCCAGTGTAAGTTTTCAATCCCATCACTCGCAATCAGAGTGATAACCAAATCTTAACCCTCGTTCACCTAAACTTACTCGTATAGTGAATTTTAGGAGTCTATCAATGGGTACTTGGATTTTAGAAACTCTACTTTGGGCAATTGTCACCGTTGCTGTCTGTGTAGCAATTTGGGGCTTCAACCTACCCAATATTCTCATCGCATTGGGTATTTCCGTCGGGGTTTCTCTACTGCTGGGGAACAGCTGGCGAAGCTAGGTGTTGTACCTTCCCCTGCTTCAACATTTCTTTTTGTATATTGGTAGTTTGCTCTACTAAGCCATTTACGCTCCTCCAGTAAATGGCTCTTTTTGTTTGATTCTAAAAACTAGAAAGCGAGTTATTCGATCAATCGAACCACTAGCGAACCCGGTGCACGAACCGATTCGACGTTATGGCTGATCACGGTTCCGCTTGTAGGTGAATAGTAGGTTTGAATCTCATCACCGAAGCTATTGTATTGAGTAGCAAGCTTTTGCCCTTGTTCGACACTTTGCAACAACTCAACATGACAAATTACAAAGCCACCTTGCTCAGCCCTCACGCTAGTGATGGTATTTCCCTCAACGCATTGCTCTTGTGTTGCCTGTACCTCTCCTTCAAGCATCTCGTAAGAGCGCAGTACATTCAAAACGCCCAACGTTGCTCTATCAACCATCTCTAAATCGGTATAACGACCCACACCCACTTCAATAGTGATGGAAGGAATATCGGCGCGATTATAAACCGTTTCAAGAATGCCAGGGTCACCGGGGTCATTAAGAATCACATCAGGGTTGATCAGCCTCGCCATCCGAATCGCATCATCAATTCGGTAATCGGCAAACGCATAAAGTGGATACGCACTACCACTGGTTTGAGAGTGGAGATCAATCGCGAGATCGGCATTGGGCTTGAGTAAATTTTCCCATAGGCTATAGGCATAGCGACTGGCATCATCGCCACTTGGGTTGCCAGGAAAAATTCGGTTGAGGTTCGCAGAAGAACTGTCTGGCGCAGCAGAGTGAAAATCACGACTATGGCGGGCAATGCCCGATAAGTTAACCGCTGGAACGATAGTAACGCAGCCAGCAATCGCTTTGCCCTCTAACTCTCGGGCAAGCTTTTGCGCGGTTAAAATCCCATTTTGCTCATCGCCATGCACGCCTGCCGTAATCACAATACGCTTTCCGGGCTTCGCCCCTTTGAACACTCTCACGGGCAATGTTTGCGGATGACCAATCGCGTCCGTTGCTACCGCAAACCAGAATTTATGCTCTCCCGCCTCAAGCGCGTTGACGTCTAGCGCTTGAATGGTTGGGTACATAGGCACAATACATTCATTGAGTGGCTTGGTCATTTTACTCTCCATCTTGATACAGCCTCTGACGAATTACACTTGAGCGACCAGTTTTTGCATTAGACGAATCAACTCATCACGCTCTTCTGATTCTAGCGAACTAAGAATATCTTGATTGATGCCTACTGGAATGGGTAGGAGCTTCTCTCTCAATGCACGCCCTTCATCAGTCAGGTAGATACGAAAAGAGCGACGACTATTGGGATCAACTTGTCTTTCAACAAGCCCGAGGTTTTCGAGCTTGTCGAGCGTTCTTGTAGTAGTCGAGTTTTCTACCTTAGACTTCTGCGCAATCTCGCGCTGGGTCACGCCCTCTGCTTCCCATAAGCACATCAACGGAGGCCACAATGCTATCGTCAGGCCATGTTTCTTTAGTTCAGTATCTAGCTTTTTGGCAGCATCATTGGCGACCACATTAATCAACCAACCAAAACTACGTTGTCTATCGAACTTTTCACTCATTTACAACTTACTCACTATGAGAATGCAACTATTGCCATGGTAACTGATGTTGCTACAACTAGCACTAATAAAGCGCGCCATTGAGAAACCAACAATACACTCCCTGATTCATTTAGAAAGGTTTGTTTACCGGTGACCATCGCCCAAGTCAGTGGTTTGGAGCGCAACTTGTAGAACACAATCGCACCAACATGTAGAGCCACTAACGCAGGTAAAAGATTTGCCAACAGTAAGTGCGCACTTTCCAATAGAGAGAATACTGAATCCGTTAGCCAGACTTCAGCATACGGCAAATTATCAAGCAATCCCGCCAAGGCCATTCCTGAAATACATTGAACAAGTAAAGCGCAAAGCAAGGTGAGCACCATCCATCCACCCGCTGGGTTATGACCTGGTCGCGATGGCTCCCTGCCCAATAAGTAGTTGAATACACGCTTTGGTGAGCGCAGAAACTGCCTAAAGCGACTCGTTTCACTGCCAACAAACCCCCAAACTATCCGCCATACGATCAAGGTCATCATAGCTAAACCTAACTGGACGTGCGGTCCATTACCGGAAAAACCACTCGCCATAAGCGCAACAAAAAGTCCTGCTTGAGCCCAATGATATAGGCGTGTTGATAGATCCCATACTTTCATTTGATACCTCTTCAATTACTGTTTAATTATTTCATTCGCATTAATTTACACAGCAATAGTTGCAATTGCAACTATTGCTGTGTAAATTAAACCCAACAACACGCAATGATCGAAAATGATCAAACGATAAGAAGAGACGACCAATATGAACAAAGTCATGATCAGCCTATTGTGCTCAACCCCATTACTGGTGAACGCGCAAGACTACTCGCAACAAATTGAACAAAGGCAACACGCTTTTGAACAAGTAGAAACATTAGTTAAGAGTGCGAATCGCACCTTAGATGAGTCACAAACCGATTGGGATAAGCTTCAAGCCACAAGCTTAGAGTTAAGCAATCACAGCCAAGCCCTATTAACCCTTTTTCCTGCTGGCAGCCAACAAGGCAGTAAGGCTAAAGACAGCGTGTGGAGCAAACCCGAGAAATTTAATCAACTGTTGCTGCAAATGGATCAAGGTTTTGCAGAGCTTTATCAGGCTAGTCAGCAGCAAAGTCCTTCCCTCGCAGAGTCTGGCTTAGACGCCGCGCAAAAAACCTGTAAAAGCTGCCACCGAAGCTACCGCTCGCGCTGGTAATCCCCCACATACGATAACTTATCCAAATTACATAGAGGAACATGACATGAAAGCACTAACTACCGTAGCACTCATCACATCACTTTTTGCTTCAACTTTTACAATCGCGGCAGACTTCGGTGTCTCGCTCGAATGGAACACCGATAACGCAGAGGAAGTTCTTAACACCATGCCAGAGCAAAAAGCAGCCTTTGGCAAACTCGTGGAACAAGGTGAAATCAAAGATATGTTCGTGTCTCGTAGCCAGATTGATGACCGCTCAGTACAGATGCTGCGCTTTGTTATCGAAGCCGAAAGCCCAGAGCAAGTAGAACAAAAACTGAAGGATTTACCGCTGTATAAAAAAGAGTTGGTCAAAATAGCAAATATTCAGCCAATGGGCTCAAAATGGTTAGATAACACACCAGTTTACAACAACTATGGAGTAACAATTACATGGAAAAAAGGGATAGAAGCACTAGAGATGGATCGTGTACTAGGCATCGACTTGCAACGTGTCATCAGTCTAAATCAGGCGGGGCTCGTCACGTCATCTTACCTAGATACACAAGAGCTTAACGACGGAATTGTCCGCCCAATTTACTCCGTTGCCTTTCTTGCTAAAGACGCACAACATGCTCAAGAGTTGAGTAAACAGTTTGAAGCCGTGATGCTTGGCTACGCGACGATTCAAGTTCAACACTTGGGTCACAAAATAAAGATTCAGTAAAACCAAAATGGGTCACATTGCAGTGACCCATTTTTCTTTAACTCTCTTTCGTTGAGGTGACAATAACACTAAACAGAATCAGTGCCCCACCAACCACCTGTAACAAGCTCAATGACTCCTGCAACCACACCATAGCGAATATCGCACCAAACAAAGGCTCACTGCCCATCAGCAAAGAAACACGTGTCGGTGACGTTCTGCGCACCGCATAGTTTTGAACATAGAAGGCAAACAAAGTACAAAACAACACTAGGTAAGCCACTGTAATCCAAAACTCGGTACTGGTTGGGATAACAAATTCAGATGCAGGTAAGTACGCCATAGCAGCGAATATCGCAACACCAGCGACCACCAGCGATTGGAGTGACGTAAGCGTGCTGGTGGTAATTTCTTTTCCTTCGGTAAAGCGCTTAGTGAGTGTCACCATTAAAGCTCTAAGCAATGCTGCTCCAAGGATAAAATAGTCACCGGTATTGAGGGACAATTCGATACCTTGGTTACTGGTTAGCAACAAGACGCCTACCACACTGCACAAGGTTAAACCCCATAAGGTATTGCTGACTCGTTTCTTATTGATTATCAACTCGGCGAAGGCCGTCAGTATCACCGATAAGCTAATCAAAAACGCCGCATTTGATGCTGAGGTTTGAGAAACCCCGAACACTTCGCAGAAAAAAATCGCCGATAGGATAAAGCCGGTCGGTATGGCAATCTTCCAGTCTTTATTGAGCCCGCGGCGAAAGTCTCGAATCACTACAGGTAGCATACATAGAAAAGTGATCGAGAAACGAATCGAAATGAAAACTAAAACGCTGGTGTAAACAAGAGCACTCTTAGTCAGTCCATAACTTGTGCCCCAAAAAACTGCGACGAGCAGCAGCAATGATTCGGTTAACGGAAACTTAAAACTTCCTTTTTTTAATTGACCCGTAGCCGTTGTCATCTTATTCCTCCATTTTTGTAAAAGCGATAACGAGCACATCCCTGTACGCGCATTTATCTATACTGTTTGGCGTGATGGCGGTCACTTCATGCATGGTCTTCTCATCATCAGCAAGCACCACATCAAATGTTTTATCCAGCGTCAGGGATTCCAGAGTGTTACCCTTTTCGTCTGTGATCGTGGTTTCACCGCCAGACACATTGATCTTATTGATCATCAGTGACGCTATGTAGGTCACGCCATCACGATGTAACCCTTCTGGGGTTGGCTCACCTTGTTCAATTTCATCAGCGATGATTCGATAAGGGTGTAAGCGAATATTCCAATCTGTTGCTTGTCCTTCAGCCAAGTCATACACGTCACTTAATAACAGCAATAATCTCTCTAGAATTGGCGATGTAACAAAGCGATCCGTTAAAGGCTCAAAGTGGCGCTCAATGTCACCATTCAATGAGTTGATATAAGAAGGCTGCACATAAGGCTCATGGGGCAACATTGAAATCTGCTTACCACCTTTTGCTTTTAGGAACTGACCATATCGACGGTAACGATACGCCCCGCCATCTGCCATATAGCGATCACGCTCTAGGTGATTCCAACAGTTTTTAAATCGAATCACCTCGTCTACATTGGTTGTCAGCAGATTGGTCATCTGCTTGCCACTGACAAAAACATAACTATTTTGACTGAGTATCTGAGCAATAACCGAAGCATGACGCTCGATAGGCTTTTTCACCGTTTCCATATAGGCCACCTCGCAACTACACCGTTTGTTGTTGTTTTTTTAATGATGAGGGAGAGAGTGTACGCAAACTTCTTTTATGAGCGGTTTGCACCTCCCATGCATCTCTATCACGTAGATACTTAGGCTCATCTGCAACTATGCTTGTCGCAAGAACATGTCCTCGTGATAGTGAGAATAAAACACTGCCAGAGACACGCTCGGCAGTGTGAGCGATGAACGCATAGCTTGAGCTCTGCAACATGCTTCCCCAACGGCCTTCAACCGCTTCTTGAGTCCACATTTCATTGTGCATTGCTTTCGCTTTGAGAACATCGGTAGGTAAAGTTGCTGTTTCCAACAACTTATATGCTTTCATAAGGATGTGTGCAGCGGGTGCTTCGCGCACCTCTAAGACTTTTTCATCCTCATCTAGGTGGTCGAAACCTACATATCGACCGATTTCATACGCGCCAACGTGGTTGTTAATGAAAGCAATTAGTTCTTTAAGGTTTATCGGTAAATCGTTGATGGTTACCGGATACCCCTTACGAAAACCTATTTTGATTTGATGGTTATCAAGCTGCTTAGCTGGATTCCATTTTGACCAGCTAAACAGAGACTCTGAGACAGTAAAGGATTCTGGGTCATCCAAAACGCCCGACTCAAATTCACGGCACCAAAGATTGGCATCACCGCTGACATTGCGGGATTTAAATCCAACTAAACCAGAATGAAATAGCTCTGCCGTTTTCTCTTCACGAGTCAGTGCGGAGTATTCATAGGGAGAGCCGTAATATCCCTGATAGCCACTCGCTTCAATCGCGCCATTGAGGCGTCTGAGACTATTTTGAGATTGATTAGCAGTGTGGAGGATAGCTTCACACTTCAGCTTTTGCGCCACTTGCACCGCTTTTTTAACGATGATTGGACGTGATAATGAAGAACTAACAGGGTAATCGCCAAGATAAAGAGCCTGTGCTTGTATTGCAGAAACCAAACTGTGTTCAACGAACTCCTGTTTAGCGTCTAGGATCATCAGATCCACACCATAGTGATCAGCAATCAGGTTTAAATTAGACTCATCAATACCTTCGCCAAGATCAACCACCAATGCGGTCACCTTCACTTTTTGTTCTTTAAGTATCTCAAGGAGGTATGTGCTATCCAAACCGCCACTAAACAGAGTTAAAACATGCTTAACCGTACTAGAGATGGTACGAATATCTTCAATACTTCTTAACTTCTTCACGATGTCCTTCCTGCCTTCCCTGCTGTCAATTGACTTAATTAGTATCCATAAGTAACTTAAACGAAACAATACAGCGAATATGCAAAGGATTTTTGCACCATGGACACAAGTAGGCTTATTCCACTGTTATCTGAAATGGCAATCTTCGTTAACGTTGTCGACTCTGGCAGCTTTTCCAATACGGCCAAAAAGCTCGGGGTTTCACCTTCATCAGTTAGCCGTTCAATCACTCGCTTAGAAAATGCGTTAGAAGAAAAGCTGCTTGAGAGAACTACAAGGCAAATGCGCCTTAGCTCCACTGGTCAGGAAGTCTATAGCCTGTGCAGCGATATGATTAACTCAGCAAAGATGGCAGTCTCAGCGGCTCAGGCGGACAAAACCGAAGTTTCAGGTGTACTACGCGTCGCAGCACCTAAAGCCCTCTCTAGACAAGTTCTGATGCCGATGGTGCTAGATTTTATTGATGCCTTCCCTAACGTGGCGCTGCAACTCAAAGTCGCCGATCACTATATCGATCCTATTGGTGATGAAGTCGATGTCATTATTCATATCACTGACAAACCTACGGAAGGGCTAATCGCCAAAACGTTAACCCAGTGCCGCCTAGTCATGTGCGCCAGTCCTGATTATCTTGAGCAACATGGCATCCCAATCCATCCAGAAGATATTTCATCCCACAACTGCCTTTGTCTTGGTGAAAACCCTCGCGATCGGGTGTGGGACTTTACCAATAATCACAAGAAAGTATCGATTAACGTTAATGGCTCATTTGCCGTCAACCACAGTGAGATCCGTCGCGAGGCAGTATTGCGAGGAGTGGGAATTTCAGTATTCCCTGAGTTTGCAATTCAAGACTATGTGGAGTCAGGCGAGGTAATTGAAATTCTGCGCGACTGGCATGTAGGTGGCAATTACCAAGGCAAGGTCATCGCTCAATATGCTCAGTCTAAATTTATCCCAGGACAGATAAAGACTTTTGTCGACTACATTCAAGACAGGTTTAGTCAGTTATAAAAAAGCGGAGGTTCCCCTCCGCTTGTTCTATTTGATCAGTGTTTGCTATTTCATCTGCGCTTCTAAATAGCTCACCAAGTGTTCTGCCAGTTGATGGCTAGCAATATTTCGACTTATCGTTTCAGTAGCAAGCTTGCCAACTTTGACTATATCAAGCCAATCTTGAATCATGCAATCAAACCCTTTGCTGGCAAGCATTGGTGTCCAATCTTTCAGCACGAGTTTTGATTCTTGGCTTTGTTGCCAAACTCGCCCCTCGACAAAAGAGTCAAACTCTAACGCTTTGTTTGCATAGGTCGCTGACACTCTTTCTTTGGTAACGCCAAATTGTCTATCCATCGACGCATGCAGCAGCGTTAAATCCGATTGCCATTGAACATCGACCCGAGCAAGCTGACGTTGATCAAACTGCGCAGTCACATAGACATCATCCAGTTTTGCTTGCGCGTTTAAGTTAACGCTATCGAGAGGATGGATGAAATCATCAAACACAAAGGTGCGAATATCACCCGGTTGATTGTATCTGTGTTTCTCCCACCTTAGGGAAGTAAGATCCCCAACCTCTCCTTGACCAAGTTCCTTGATATGCTGGTTATACAAAGGAATATGGCGACGATTAAAACCGACATACAGTGGCTGGTTGTGCTTTTCAGCCAGTTCATACAGAAACTCAACATCCTGTGCACTGTCAGCTAGTGGTTTATCGACAAAAGTGGGAATCCCTTGCTTGATAAAATAGGCGGCAATCTCACGATGAGCGGAGGTAGCAGCATGAATCATCACCGCGTCAGGAGCAAAAGCTAAAAGCTGTTGGTAATCTTGACACTGCTTTTCAACTCGATACTGTTGACCGAGGCCAGCTAAAATTTCAGGATTGCGCGTACAGAAAATTGGCTCAACATCAACGCGTTGACAAATCACTGGCAAATACGCTTTTTGCGCAATATCACCTAATCCAATAATGGCTACTTTCATCTACTCACTAGCTCCATTTTAAAACTCGAACTTCATTACCCTCTTCAGGTAATCTCGGAATATTGAGAGACAATAACAAAGAAACCAACGCCATTCCTGCACCAATGTAGAAGACTGCTGCTGGCGAGACCAACCAGATAAAGCCGAACGTCACTGGAATAAACACGGCTGCAATATGGTTGATGGTGAAAGAGACACCAGCGGTAGAGGCCATATCAGCAGGGTCGGCGATTTTTTGGAAATAGGTTTTGATCGCCAGCGCTAAAGCAAAAAACAGGTGATCGATAACATAGAGTGCCGCAGCCCATTCTGCTGTCTCTACCAAAGCGTAACCGACAAAGACCCCAATCAAGCCAACGTATTCAAACATTAACGCTTTACGCTCGCCCACTTGGCCAATGAAGCGGCCGATACGTTTGGCGAATAAGAAGTTAAACACGTAGTTGATGATAAACAGTAGAGTGACATCTGCAGCAGAGTAACCAAAGCGCTCCACCATTAAGAAGCCTGCAAACACGGTAAAGATCTGTCGGCGTGCGCCACTCATAAAGGTCAGGGCGTAGTAAAGCCAGTAACGTTTTCTCAAGACCAGCTTCTTGTTTTGCTGCACCTTGGTTTCAAACTGAGGAAAGGCGAACGCCATCCACACCACGAGCAAGAATCCAACACCGCCAAAGGTTAAGTAAACCCATTGGAAATCCATCTTGAAGACTTCTAGACAAATCCAAAGCGAACCATAGGTCACCAGCGAGGCGAGTGCACCAACAGAGATAAACTTGCCCAGCATTTCAGGTGCTTCGTCTTTAGAGAGCCATTGTAGTGATAAAGACTGTTTCAGCGTTTCAAAATAATGAAAACCAGTGGACATAAGAAGAGTCGTAAACAGCAATCCAAAAAGTGAAGGAAAAAAGCCAGTGATTGCGGTTCCTAATGTCAAAGCAGCGAGGGAAAGTATCATAAAACGCTGCTCTCGAATAAACAGCAACACAAACACTGCGGTAAAAGCAAGAAAGCCCGGTATTTCACGTACGCTCTGCAACAAACCTATATCTGAGCCATCAAAGTTTGCTCGCTCAATAACGAAGTTGTTAAGCAGCGCCATCCAACTTGAGAAAGCAATAGGGACGACGATTGAAATAAGCATGAGGAAGTTTTGCGGAGTTTTCCAACTCGCGGAATGATTCATGAGTAATTCCTTATGTGAACAAGCTGTTACATTAGATCGCCTTCGCTATAGAAACAAACGAATTTACAATTTATACCAATCTAATGCCTTCGATCATTGATACACTGCACCAACAACAATACTGCCGAAAAATATTTTTAAAACAATACTTTAACAATCCAATTTTTCTAGTTATGGTGGAGCAATGTTTAACCAGTCGAAAAGGCAAATAAGATGGAAATAATAATACGTCCGACTCAAGTCAGCGATGCCGCCGCATTGTGTGAAGTTTACTCACAACCTAAAGCGCAGCGTGAGACACTCCAACTCCCAAAACCTTCGGTGAGTATGTGGACGACCCGACTGGAAAACATGCCTGCTGGTATTTATAGCTTTGTGGCAGAAGTTGACGGTAAAGTGGTCGGTAATATTGGCTTTGAACATTCGCAACGTCCACGTACCGCTCACTGTGCAAGCTTTGGTATCGGTGTACACGATGATTACCACGGGCTAGGCATAGGCAGTAAGTTGATAGAGACTGTGCTTGATTTAGCCGACAACTGGCTGCAAGTAAAAAGAGTGCAAATCGAAGTCAACGCCGACAATGACCAAGCGATTGCCTGTTATAAGAAGTTTGGTTTTGAGATAGAAGGTGAGTCCAAGTTTGGATCTTACCGAGATGGCGAGTACATCAATACCTACTACATGGCGCGTATTAAATTGTAGAGGGAATAAGGCTTACTTAAGGGTAAGCCTTTAACATTTCTAGCGCGCGATCTTTCAAACTCTCAGTGTAGTCATTGATTTTCCAATGTTCTGGACTCCAACCTTTCACAAATCGCTGAAAATCCGCCCAAGCAATCGCAAACAGTGGGCGCCAAGCCGCTTCAACCTCTTCGGCAGACAAATGGGGTTGATGTTCCTGCAAGGCCAACCGTAGAGCTACGAAATACTCATCCAGAATCCAAGTTTCCATTTCAGCACACTGCTGTGGCTCTACCGCACTGCTCATAAACAGCGCGACATCTTTCATCGCGCACCCTTTACCTATGTACTGAAAATCAACCGCAGCTGCGTTTTTACCATCAGGCGTAAAGCAGAAGTTAGCCAATTTCGCATCACCGTGCACCAGCGTTGTAAAAGGGGCATTTTGAAGCACACTATCTATCTGCTCAGCTTTCGCCTTTAACCTCTCATCACTCAATGCTTGTAATTCATCAGCTCGGGTAGCCAAATGCCAATAGGTGCCAAAATCCCACAGCCCTTCGCAATGATGACCGATATGCTGAGCATGAAAGTCAGCCAGCCAACTAAGGCAGGCACTTAAGTGGTGCTGGCTTGGCGCTGTAACGACTTCGGTAAAACCCACTTGCTGAAGATCTTCCATCACCAATAACAGCTCTTGCTCATGCTGCTTAACCATTATCGTTGCTGGGACTTTGGCGTGACATCGCTTCGCCGCAAACTGATACCAGTTCAGTTCGACTTGGTACGAGCGAAGTTTACGTTGGTGCGAGACATCAGTGTTCCAGCCTTTTGGATGATGCTTGGGTTTGGGCAACAGAACATGTTTAACGATAACGCTCGTATTATCGACATAAAGGCGAACAAGTTCGCCATAGCCGCCCCATAAGGTTTGCAGAACATCTAATGAATGCAGCGTGGAGTAGCCAAGCTCTGAAACAAGCGGTTGATAATTATACTTCATTGTTAGTCTGCTTTGAGATGAGACCACTGAGCATTACGATTCAAGTAATGCACAACATAGCTGCAAATCGGCTCAATCTTTACACCAAGTTGTTCGATTTGCGGTAAAACCGCTTCCATCATCACTTTGCCGTAGCCTTTACCTTGAAGCTTCTCTGGTACCTTGGTCGAGGTGATCGCGTACACATCACCTTTGTCTTCAAACTTCACGATTGCGTAGTGATCTCCCTCAAGATGAACACGAAACTGTGAGTTTACTTCATCAAGAATTACCTTATGAGACATGTTGACTCCTAAAAATGATACTTAGCTCAACTTTATTGAGTGATTTGATGTTTGAACATACCGCCAAGCAAACATAGAATTGAGACTATCCACTTGTCACATAATGTCATGTGGATGTCATATATTCACCTACCTCAAAAACAATAACATGGTGGGGACAACGGAGGCTAGATGAATACCCAAGCGGCAGCAATTAAAGAACAACCGGCTCGCTCTGCAAATGATAGAAATATTTCTACTTTAAATAGTACCGATGCACTTGCCATGATTGAACATGGTGGAGAGCTGACTATTGGTATAACAACCCCCGTAGGGACAACCTTTCGCTGTAAGACCTCTTTTATTGGTACGCACTCTGGCAATGTTATTTTAGCCGAACTACCGAAGCTTTCAGAAGACGACTTGAACTTTTTCTTCCAAGAAGGATTTTGGGCAACCATTCGAGCTATTTCACCAAGAGGTGAAGGCGCTATTGTTCACTTTCGAGGGCAGCTACAGCATGTGTTAAAAGCGCCAGTACCTATTTTCACGCTCTCCGTTCCTCAAACGATGCAAGTTACCCAACTGCGTAAAGAGCCTCGTTTCGACGTGAATCTAGCCGCTAGAGTGATTGCAGAGACTCATAAGCTCGATTGTGAAATTCGTGACCTGTCGAAAAGTGGTTGTCGCTTTATCACTGCACCATTGAGCCGCCCATTTCAAATTGGTGATGAAATCGCTTTAAATGTTCAACTAAGCTCGCAAAAAGGGGCTGAGTTTGCTCCTCTGTATGGCAAAGTGTGTAACTTACAGCGCTCATTACATTATGCTCGCTATGGTGTTGCGTTTACTGACGACGGAAAAGAGAATGCCAAAGTGCTACTCGGTCATTTAAAATTTGATGGCACTAAGCTTACGCTAAGATAACCAGACGAATACAAAAACGCCCTGCAAATTTGCAGGGCGTTTTCATATCTAGCCATTCATTAACCAATAAATGAAATGTAGCCTTGTAGGATAATCAAGTTAACAATGTCGATGAAAAATGCACCGACAATTGGCACGACCATAAATGCTTGTGGTGACGGACCAAACTTATTCACCAATGACCCCATATTCATTACTGCTGTCGGAGTAGCACCAAGGCCAAAGCCACAGTGACCACCAGCAATAACCGCCGCGTCGTAGTTTGAACCCATCACTTTGAACGTGACAAAGTACGAGAAAACACCTAACACAACAGATTGCACAGCCAGAATGACTAAGAACGGAATTGCTAAGTCAAAGATGTTCCAAAGCTTCAAGCTCATCAGAGCCATTGCCAAGAACAAGGACAAAGAAACCGTACCTAATATATCAACCGTCTCTGCATCCACTTTATGTGTCTTAGTCACTTCCAATAGGTTGGTAATGAACACTCCAATGAACAACGCATAAACGAAGTCAGGGATCATCAGCCAACTGATTTCAAAACTGCTGACCCACTGCTCTAGGTATTTAGCACCCGTCACACAGATGAGAAGAATAAACAAAATCTCGATAACCTTTTTTGCGGTTACTTTGTCTTCTTCATATTCATTGTAAGTCACGAGTTCTGGAAAACGTTCATGGGTTTGTGTACCCGTGCCGTACTCAGATTCAAAGCCATTCTTGTTGATCAGCTTTTGCGCGACTGGACTACCAATAATACCGCCGATGATCAGACCAAATGTGGCCGATGCCATTGCAATTTCAAGCGTGTTAGATAAGCCGTAACTATCAGCAAATGTCTGCGACCAAGCCGCGCCAGTACCATGCCCACCAGAAAGCGTAATAGAGCCTGCAATCAAGCCCATTAAAGGATCAAGCCCCAAAGCGGTCGCCATAGAGACACCGACACCGTTTTGGATAATGATATAAAAAGACGCAACGGCTAAGAAGATAAAGACTTTAGCACCCCCTTTCATCAACTGGGTGTAGTTAGCCGCAAGGCCAACAGTACTAAAGAACATCAACATAAACACTTCTTGCAGCGGTAGAGAGAACTCTAAGTCTATGCCTTTGAAATGCATTAGTGTGATGATGACAGCTACGATAAGACCACCGACAATCGGCTCAGGGATATTGAACTTCTTTAAGACAGGAAGTTTAGAGTTGACGAAGTGCCCTAAGAATAAAACGCTGATAGCGATTAAGAAAGATTCTAGTGGTCCAACTGAAATTATCTGATTCATATAACCTCTTTTTTTGATTCACTCATCTTCCCTAACGAGTCCAGAGTCCTCATTGACCCTGTGGAGCAATGCTCATTGATTCAATTTTTCTATTGAAATTTGTCCTTATACAAACAGCCTCAAGATGCTCGTTTCAACAGTTAACCCTACAAATATTAGTCTGGGTTGCGAAAAGAAAGCGGGCATTATTAATAAACTTGCGCCCATTTGTCGAGTATTGACTTTAAAAACACTACTTAAGAGGGTGTAAACGTGCGCTAGATATTAGCTTTACACACTCAGACGAGATAAAGATTGACAAGGTTTTAGGCAAAAAAATAGCCAACCGCAATGTTGCGATTGGCTTATATATAGTGTGAACAAATTACATTCACTAACAACGTCAGTTGGCTAGGTGACCCTCGGCTTAATAAGGGTCACTTTTAGTAATGCAGTTAGCGTGCCAACTTTAAAACCACGTTATTTTTGTCTTACACCGCATTTTTTGGGCGGTTTTACTTCCCAAAATGCAATATGAAAATTGCATTTTGCAATTATTTGCAAAAGCATATTAAACCATGTTCCTATGAACACATTTATCAACGTTGATTTTTCATACTTTTTCTACATAAGAGTCGGTATACTCTTGGCACCTAAATTTAGTTATCACGAAGAATGAACTACTTAACTACTTTTCTTAAAGGCATGGCCATGGGCGCAGCAGACGTTGTACCTGGGGTGTCAGGCGGGACCATCGCATTTATTACTGGTATTTACGACACCTTGCTTGAAAGTATTCGTCGTATTAACCCGAGTGTTATTGGCATCTGGAAGCGCGAAGGTTTCAAAGCGGCATTTGCGCATATCAATGGCTTATTTCTCATTGCCCTGTTTGGTGGTGTGCTTACCAGTATCGCGACCCTTGCTAAACTGATCTCATGGCTACTGGTAACTCATCCGATTCCGCTGTGGTCGTTTTTCTTCGGACTGATTCTGGTGTCTGTGTTCCATATGCTTAAGCAAATTGAACAAAGAAGCTTAAGTCGACTCGTCTTCTTACTACTCGGGGTAGCGTTCGCTTACAGCATTACGGTGCTTAATCCACTCCAACTTGAGCCAACCAGCATCAATGTGCTGCTCGCGGGCGGCATCGCAATTTGTGCGATGATCCTACCAGGCATCTCCGGCAGCTTCATTTTGTTATTGATTGGTATGTACACCCCAGTATTAGGAGCGGTAAAATCCTTTGACCTTCCTATCCTTGCTTTATTCCTAACAGGCTGCGTTTTGAGCTTACTGAGCTTTTCTCACGTTCTTTCTTGGCTTCTAAAGCGCTTCAGAGATCTTACTCTCGTCTTTCTAACTGGTTTAATGCTTGGTACTTTACCTAAAATCTGGCCGTGGAAAGAGACCATCAGTTGGCGTACAAATTCAAGCGGTGAGCAAGTTCCTCTGATTCAGCACAACTTATCGCCTTCAGCCTTTGAAGCATTGAATTCTCAACCGTCTCAACTCGGCATTGCTATTGTCTTAATGCTTTGTGCAATCGGCTTAGTCTTAGGCTTAGAGAAGTTCGCTGAAAATCGAGATCTATAATCATTCACTTTGAAAAAACGGCTTCTATTGAAGCCGTTTTTTATTACCACTAGAAACTTTCGTAATGATAATCAATTGTAATAAAGGTTGGATTTATTTATTCTTGGCTCACTGATTTAACGGAATAAGTACAACAATATGAGTGGCCATTCGTTCTTTGAGCACCTTTTCGAACACTCACAGCAAGTCACCCCTCATCTAAACGGCGCAATAAAACCTCTAGCTGAGGTGAATGCCGAGCATCCGCTCATTCATATCGATCGCTCCAGTTCAGAACATATTCGTCAACTATACGAAAGGCTACAACTAGAGCACCCCGAAGCCGGGGCACCGTACTGGCTGACTCGTACTTGGACACTGCTTTGTTGGCAGCCTATTTATGTCGCTTTTATTGCTATCTACTCTTGCCAGGGTTTACCTAAGCTGTCAGCGATTGGTCAGCAAGTTCAGCTTAACTTTATCAGCGGTTATCAATTTGATAGTGAAGACTACTTTCAGGGGACTGAACAAGAACTGATTGAACATGCGGGCAAAGAACTCAATGCTCTATTTGATTATTTCCGCCAAGAGATGAGTCTTTGGACCCGCATCCGACCTGGTTTTACCAATCACTTGTTTGCTGATGGGGTACTCGGTTGTTTAGTTAAGTTAAGTCAATTTGCTCCCGACCTTCCCGGAGAGTATTTGATTGGTCAAGCTCGACAATGGTTAGCCGCCTGCAATCTTCCTGAAAAACTCATGGCCTCACTTAGCTATGACGAAGCATCAAAGCAACTCGTGTTTGTGCGAACCTCTTGCTGCTTAGTCTATAAGTGCCAAGGGCGAGAACTGTGCACTGACTGCCCTCGGCACCCGGATAATAAGCGTTAAGACGGATTTGCGACTTCGTTTGAGGGGCGCTTTGTAACTAAATAAGCGGTTGCTACTATCAAGCCAGAAAACGTGAGACACAAATATATGGGATACAAAGGGTTTATGGTTGCGGTGAACGCCAGCAACGAGGCTAATCCATAGCCTATGGTATGCGACATCGCAATGTAACCCGCCACAGAGCCAGGGGCATCGCTTTGTTTCTCGGTCGCCTCATACGTATAGGCAGGGACAAGTAATGCAGCTCCGCTCGCCGCAATCACCATCGCGAAAGCAAACAGCCAAATATTAGGTAATAGGAAAAGCACTAAGCCACACAACAAGCCCACCGACCCAAATCGATACATTTTCATTGGCGTGATTTTTTTGTTTTTAACAACAATAAGTTGAACAGCAAACGTACATGCCGCGCTGATCGTCAACAGCACACCAATTCCATCACTGATTTGAGCCGTCGACCAACTTGTTACCGATTGCATAAGCGGAGTAAAACTGTACTGCAACAGCGCAATCGCCGCACACAACAGCAAACCACTCAATAGATAAGGCATAAAGGATTTATTCGGTAACCAAGGTAAAGCCTCAGCGGGTTTCTCGCTCTCTAAACCATGTTGAGGCGTTGGCTGAAAAAGCACCGTGAGGAGGGCGATAAGAGGAAGCACGATCATTAGCGTCAATGGTGCATAGGGAGAAAACTTTAAAGCGACTATCGCAATCAATGGCCCAACAAGCCTGCCCACGCTCAACCCAATACTGATGCTCGTGATGGCTTGTAATCGGTTCTTTGTACCACACAAAAGGATTGCCCAATGTTGGCAAGCAGGAACCATTCCCGATACAGTGCAACCGTATATAATCCGAGCGAGTATCAATCCGACTAACCAGAGCATTACCATATGGGGCTGATGCTCACTTAAGATGGCAAATAGAAACAAGAGCACGAAACTGATCGCCATGCCAAACAAGGCTTGGACAACCACATTTCTCGGACCACGTTTGTCGCTATACCTCCCCCAGTAAGGTGCCGAGGGCAAAAACAGAAAGCTGCCAATCGCGATAAGAATCGACCAAGTAGGTAAACTGAATGCAGAGCGTTCAACTAAGAAAGGCAATGAAACCAGCAAGCCATTTTGACCAATACCCATGAGTGCTGCTGCTGAACTGATTGCCCACAGTTGAGCCTTTTTTCCGTGTAAAACTGACATATTTGTAATTCATTGTAATTGTTATAAAAATCAGCAATGAACAATTCATATCGTTAATGATAGAGTTATTGATTGTGAAAATAATTCTCATTGCTTTTTTGGCGTGATAAAGTTAGCGGCTTAAAGCCAATAACTCAACTTCATATTTTACTTATGTATCAACTTGTCGATGCGTCGTTCGAAATCGACGGTAAAGTTATCTTATCTCCCACAACGCTCGATTTTGCTCCGGGGAAGGTGACAACACTTCTTGGTCACAATGGTTGTGGTAAATCGACCTTAGTTAAACTTCTTAGTCGTCAAAATGCGCCAACCCATGGACAAGTTCTGTTTAATCAACAACTCGTCTCTTCGTTTTCAAGCTTAGAGTTCGCTCATCAAGTGGCTTATTTACCTCAGCATCCGCCGATCACTGACGGTGTCACCGTTCGCGAATTGGTCTGTTTTGGACGCTACCCGTGGAAAGGGGCATTTGGTCGTTACGGAAAAGAAGATTACGCCATTGTCGACCAAGCGATTGAGAAAGTTGGCTTAACACCATTTGCAGAGCGATTTGTCGCTACCTTATCAGGTGGTGAAAGACAAAGAGCTTGGGTCGCTATGCTGCTCGCTCAACAAAGCCAATGTATTTTACTTGATGAACCGACTTCGGCTTTGGATGTCGCCCATCAACATGAACTATTAGCCTTAATTCGAGAGCTCAACCAATCGATGGGTTTAACGGTGATCATGGTACTACATGATGTCAACATGGCTGCTAAGTTTAGCGATCATCTGATTGCCCTCCACTCTGGAAAAGTCATTGCCGCTGGCTCTCCTCAAGAGCTAATGACGCCAGAGACGTTAATGAAAATATACGGTATGGAGCTCGCGTTGTTCGAACACCCTAAGACGGGCAAACCGATCAGCTACATACCTTAAACAAGAAGGAACCTGTTGTGAAAAAACTCATAGTAATGCTCTCTGCAGCATTGGCATTCAATAGCTACGCGCTCGATATTACCCACGAAATGGGAACAGCTTCCTTTGAAACGACACCGAAGAAAGTCGTGGCACTAGATTGGGTATTGACCGAAACGGTACTCAGCCTTGGCGTCGACCTCGAAGGTGTCGCCGATACCAACGGCTATCAGCAATGGGTTGTTGAGCCAAGCCTAGATTCTGATGTGATCGATGTTGGCTCGCGACGCGAACCTAATTTAGAGTTACTCACGGATATCAAACCCGATGTCATCTTAATCAGCAAACATATGGCCGCTGCCTATGATCAGTTGAATAAGATTGCGCCAGTTCTCGTTTACAGTGTTTATAGTGAAGAAAAGCAACCATTAGCGTCAGCAAAATCTATTACGACCTCTTTGGGTAAACTGTTCGACAAAGAACAACGTGCCAAGCAAGTGATCGAGCAAACGGACCAACGCCTTACGAACAACGGAGAAAAAGTTGTTTCAGCCGGAAAGTCAGACAAACCGCTACTGTTTGCGCGATTCATTAACGATAAAACACTGCGTATTCACAGCCAAGGTTCTCTGGCGCAAGACACTATCAGCGCGATGGGGCTAAAGAATGATTGGCAAGAGCAAACCAATCTTTGGGGCTTCACCACAACGGGAACAGAAAAGCTGGCCGAGCATCAAAAAGCCAACGTAATGATTTTTGGTCCTTTGAAACAAGAAGAACGTCAGCAACTTACGAAGTCTCCTCTTTGGCAAGCGATGGAGTTCACTCGTACAGATTCTGTTTACGAGCTTCCAGCAATTTGGACTTTTGGTGGACTGATCGCAGCACAAAGATTTAGTGACCACATTACCGAGCAACTCATCCAACAATAATGAATACCTTAAAGATCGCAAACCAAGCTAACGGTCGATTAAGTTTTAAAACAGCAGCGTTATTCAGCGCTGCTGTTTTGATCATTGGCTCTCTGCTGCAAATAACCGCTCCCTATTCACAAGGTATTGGCCTCATTTGGGACACCATTTTTCATTTTGACTCTGCCAATTATCAGCATCTCATCACCCATTTAACCTATTTGCCGAGACTGGCTGTCGCGATCATTTGTGGGTTTGCGCTCGCCGTTGCTGGTTGTGTGATGCAGTTTGTCTTGCGCAATCCGATCGCTTCTCCAACAACATTAGGCGTCGCAGCAGGTGCTGAACTGGGCATGGTGCTGGGTATTTTGTTAATCCCTGCCAACCTTGTCATTCCTGGTTTTGTTCCGGCCTTTATTGGTGGCTGCCTCGCAACCGGACTGGTGTTTGTTTTAAGTTCCGCTAGAGGCTTTTCACCACTACATATGGTGCTCGCAGGTATGGTGGTGAGCCTGTTTTTAGGTTCACTCAACACCATGTTGTTAATGCTCCATGAACAGCGACTTACCAGTATCTTTGTCTGGGGAGCGGGTGTACTTAATCAAAATGACTGGTCGAGTACTCAAATGCTATTGCCTTTGGTTCTCTTACCTACCAGCTTACTCTTAGTCTTACAGCGTCCATTATCCGCACTCCAGTTTGGTGACAATGTCGCGACATCGTTGGGCGTGAATATCAAACAGATCAAACTGCTCTGCTTATCGTTAGCCATTTTCATTACTGCTGCAGTGGTCAGTGAAGTGGGCTTAATTGGCTTTATCGGTATTGTTGCACCTGCGATTGCCAGAATGCTTGGTGTTAGAGCCCTTGCCAAGCAAATTTTAGCCAGTGGTGTTATCGGTAGTGGTATCTTGCTTATCGTTGACTTAGTAATCCAACCTTTTTCTGGCGTCGGTGGAGAGCTGTTACCGACAGGTGCGATGACAGCCTTAATTGGCGCGCCTTTTTTGTTATGGCTACTGCAACGAACTAAACTGCAATCCGACCTTAAAGCACGCTCTGAACATGTCGAGCATTACAAATTGGTCAGCACTCGCAATATTTTGGCTGCACTGACCGTTGCACTCATCACTGTTTCTCTGTTCGCGATTATGGTCGGTAAGAATCAGTTTGGTTGGAGTCTTGGTTTCAACCAAGCAATGTTCGAACTGCGCGCGCCACGCGTACTTGTCGCGCTGATTGCGGGGATAGGTTTAGCATTCGCAGGAACGATTATCCAGCGTATCTCCAACAACCCAATGGCTAGTCCAGAGGTGTTAGGAATTAGTTCGGGTGCGGCGCTCGCGCTGGTACTTGGCACCTTGTTTGGTATCGCAGTAGGCAGAGAACAACAAATGTTGCTCGGTACGCTTGGCGCGGTTTCGGTAACCGCAGTGGTATGGTTAATGGGCAGAAAACACAATTTTGCCCCGACGCAAACCCTACTGACAGGTATTGCTTTGAGTGCAGGTTTAGATGCCTTACTCAGAATCGCAATGAGCTCAGGCCATGATAACGCGTCTGCACTGCTCACTTGGCTATCTGGCTCGACTTACTTAGTAGCACACAATGACGTTGTACTGCTCGCGATTGGTGTCACCTTCGTTGGTGCGATTGCCCTATCTCTTAATCGTTGGATTGAGTTGATTGGCTTAGGTGAAGTCACGGCGAATAGTATTGGTATGAACGCCACTGTGGTTAGGTTGGTGCTACTGTTACTGGTTGCTGCCTTAACGACACTGTGCACCATAGTGATTGGCCCACTCAGCTTTATTGGCCTACTGGCTCCGCATATGGCGCGTTCACTTCACCAATATCGAGCAACTCCGCAGATGCTCACCGCGGCCTTACTCGGGGCAACCATCATGGTGTTAGCGGATTGGATAGGACGAACACTTTGGTTCCCTTGGCAATTCCCTGCTGGATTGCTTGCGTCCTTGATTGGTGGCGGCTACTTCCTCTACCTAATGAGACGTTAACCTCTAGAACCACAACTCGCCACAGGAGACTAACGTATTGCTCTTCTGTGGCAACAATTCCTCTCTATTGAAGTGCCCTATCTATTTGTTACTTATTCCAAATTCATTCAATTGTATTTTGGCCGCAAAAATACAATGAATGGTAATGAGATGAATTTATGATTACTATGGGGGCAAGAACACTACAAATTGTCACTCATGGAAAAGACAGCAATTACTAAACTTCAGCAAGATTTATTCAATAAAGTCGTCAGCAAGCTCAAAGCGGAGCATGCTAAGGTTGGCGACAGCCTGAACGAATCTTCGTTAGCCCAACAGTTTGAAGTCTCAAGAACGCCGATGCGCGCTGTGCTCACTTATATGACTGCTTTAGGTATCGCGAAAGCGGTTCCCTATAAAGGCTTTGTCTTACAGCTTGATGCGCAAGCCATCAAATCTGATGACGCCTCCGATAAAGAAGAATCTCGTCAGGAGAAGCTTTACCTGAGACTACTCATGGATCTGTTCTTCGGTGATATCGACGCTGCATTTTCTGAGAAAGAGCTTCAAGAGCGCTATAACGCCAACCGAGGTGAAGTACAAAGTGTGCTCCGCCTACTAGAAAGAGATGGCATCTTACGCCGCAGTCCCGGCTATAAATGGCATCTAGATGGCGTACTAAACACGCTTGAAAGACACACCGAGAGCTACCGATGTCGACTTATCTTCGAACCTGCCGGTCTTCTTGAACCGAGTTGGTCACTCGACCGCCACGCGTTAGAGGAGTGTCGCGATCATCACCTTAAAGCGATTCAAGATCCTGATGCAGTGAGCGCCAGTGATTTGTTTAGCTTAAGTGCAGAGTTCCATGAGTTGCTTGCGGCTTGTTCTGGTAATCGCTTCCTGCTTGGCAATATGCAGCAACATAATCGAATGCGTAAAGCGACCGATCTCGTCTCTATGCATATTCAATCTTCTGTCACCAAATCTTGTCAACGCCGTCTGGATATCATCGATCTTGTATTGGCAGGCGACAACCAAGGCGCATCAGCTAAACTCACTCAACTACTCGAAAATGATATTCGCGTCATGCAGCGCACCTATAGCAATGTGGTCAATCTTTCGTTGTCTGAACGCGAAAAGCTCGTGGCCAGTATTGCTGACATCGACATCTAGTTAATTTTCGTCGAGATTAATAGGTAGCTAAAGCACAGCTGCCTTGTTTTTCTATCCCACCCCAAATTTGTTGTTACTCATAAACTCGCGCTGAGGTCACCATACAGCTCAGCGCTACCGACTCTTTTGTCCTCCTCAAGCTGCCATTCTTATCCCGCTATTGAGCTAAAAGAAAATAATTCGCATTAACATATTGCACTTTCGCTGCAGAAATACAATAATAATGATTCTTATTTAGAATAAATAAAACAGTCTTGCCGCCAAATACTAATTTGCGCAGCTTTGTATTGATAAACATAGAGAAAATAATGAAAGCGAGTAAAGGGAAGTTCCCTCTATCCACTGTTGCGCTGGCGATCGCCGCTGCAAGCACAGTGTTTACAGCCCAAGCACAAGAGTTCACACCTGAAGAGAAAATGGTGGTGGTTTCAAGCCGTACACCAAAAGCGATCAGTGATATTCCTGGTACGGTTTGGTATATCGATTCAGAGAAAATTGAACAAG
The DNA here is from genome assembly GCF_028551255.1 of Vibrio tubiashii. Classification (NCBI taxonomy): domain Bacteria; kingdom Pseudomonadati; phylum Pseudomonadota; class Gammaproteobacteria; order Vibrionales; family Vibrionaceae; genus Vibrio; species Vibrio tubiashii. Next base: position 1,473,655 of record NZ_CP117030.1, read on the forward strand.
AATACCGCGGTGGTAAGACTCTTGGTGATATTCTAGCTTCGGCAATTCCATCTTTGGATGTCAGCAGCGGTGCCCGTACTAATTTAGGTCAAAACCTTCGCGGACGTAAGATGCTCGTGATGATCGACGGAGTTTCTCTGCAATCTTCGCGCTCAATTAGCCGCCACCTAGATTCAATCGACCCGTTCAATATCGATCGTATCGAAGTGCTTTCCGGTTCTACACCAATATATGGTGCTGGCGCTTCAGGCGGTGTGATTAACATCATCACCAAAAAAGCGCAAAGCGAAGAGTTAGAGTTTGAATCCTATGTAGGTGGTGCATCTGGTCTTAACTCAAGTGAAGACTTTGACTACAAACTTGCACAGTCTATTTCGGGCGGCAATGAAAAAGTTCAAGCACGTACTTCTATCGTATACACAGAAACCCAAGGTTTCTTCGATGCCAATGGCACTATTGTTACTCCAGATATCTCACAGGGCTCGTTACAGTTTAATCAGACAGTAGATTTTCTAACAACTGTAGGTGTTAATGTTTCAGACACCAAAAAGCTGAATCTTCTGGCGCAGTACTATGATAGCCAACAAGACTCGCCATATGGTCTGTACATTGTTGGTAGAGACTTTGTAGATGTACGTAAAGGTTTTGATTCTGATCGTGAACACGGTACGGAGCGCATTATGCTTAGCGCCTCTTACGTGGATGAGCAATTCCTTGGTCATCAGTTCATCGCAGAAGCGTCATACCGCAAAGAAGACCAGACTTACACTCCTTATTTCCAGTCTTCTGGTCAACAGATTACAGATGTCATTTCACTTAAAGCAGCGCTCGCGAAAAACTTCGATAAATTTAACATTGTTTATGGTGTCGATGCTTATCAAGACAAGTTGGAAAGTAACCAAGCACTTTATGAGCCAACCATTGCCAATAATTCTGGCAACCTAATCAACAAGACTTATGCCCAAGTTGGTCGTTACCCGGGAGTTGAAGTCAGCTCAGTTGCCGCTTTTGCTCAAGCAGACTACTCAATCACTGAAGATTGGACAGTCGAAGGTGGTGTACGCTACCAATACATGTCAAACAAGATTGATGATGTTGTTGGTTATACTCAACAGAAAAAAATTGCCGCAGGTAGTGGTACTTCAGCAGATGCAGTTCCTGGTGGTAAAACAGATTACGGCGTCGCGCTATTTAACTTGGGAACAATTTATCACCTAAACAGTGACTCTCAAGTATGGGCAAACTTCTCACAAGGCTTTGATCTTGCTGATCCTGCTAAGTACTACGGACAAGGTAACTACACACTGGTTGGCGATCATTGGCAACTCAAGGACAGCATTAACGTCAACGAATCAAAAATGTCAGGGATTAAGACCAACAGTTTTGAGTTAGGTTACCGCTTAGATACAGGCGATCTTAACTTACAAACTGCGGCTTACTATTCTCAATCAGACAAGAATGTTAAATACAATAAGACAACACTGCTTATCGAAGAAATCGAAGATAAGAAACGTGTCTACGGTTTAGAAGCAATGGCGTCTTACTGGGTTCATGACAATATTCAGTTGGGTGCTTCCGGTCACTACGTAGTATCTGAAGTGAAAGGCGATAATGGCTGGGAAGACTATGATGCTGGCTATGCAAGTACTTCTAAGGCCAATGCTTGGGCAGGTTGGTACGACGCAGATCTTGCGGTAAAACTGCAAAGCCAAACCATGTTTGACTATGAAGATGCTTCAAACAACAAGCTAGATGGCTACACCTTATTTGATCTGGTCGGTAGCTACCAGCTTCCAGTAGGTAGCCTAGGTTTTGGTATTCAAAACCTATTTGATAAGGACTACACCACAGCTTGGGGTCAACGTGCGCAAATCATCTACTCTACGCACTATGAATCAGCAGCTTATGATTACAAAGGTCGTGGACGTACCTACACTCTTAACTACCAAGTTAAGTTCTAAACAAAGCCGCCAATACAACAAAACCGCCCTATTCGGCGGTTTTGATTTATCTACTAGGTCCTGTTGACCTAGTGATTTATGCGTACTGCATTAAGTGTTTTTTCACTTCATCAGAAGCAAAAGACTGTTCAACACTCGCTGTATAGATCTGTTTGTAATCTTCAGCGGTAAGTTCAAACTGCTCGATCACCTTTTGCACTTCATCGGTCATCGTCGTATTTGATACAGTACGGTTGTCTGTGTTAATCGTGACTGCTAGACCGTCGTTGTGGAACTCTTTCAGTGGGTGCTGCTTAAGCTCTGGAATCGCTTTGGTTTGAACATTACTACTTGGACAAGCTTCAAGACCAACCACATCTTCTTTAACGCGTTTGTAAGCCTCTGCATGATCTTTGATTGCTACACCGTGACCAATACGCTCTGCACCTAGCAGCTCGATGGCGTCATAAACATTTTGACCACAGCCTTGCTCACCCGCGTGAATGGTGATTCGGTAGCCTTTATCACGAGCATACTGAGTGTACTCAACATATTCATGAGCAAAGTTGTCTAGCTCAGCACCCGCTAAATCAAACGCAGCAACGCCATTACCTAGCAAAGGAGCACCGGCATCAATAATGTCATTAACTGAATCGATTGGTAGCAGTTTCACCAGTGACAGAATGTAGTTACCTTTAATATCGTACTGCGCTTCAGCACGTTTCATACCTTTGACAGCACTCTCGATGATTTCTGCGTAAGTCAGCCCTTGCTGTGTATGCAGCTGAGGGCCAAAACGTACTTCAAGGTACTTCACGTTCTCTTTTGCAGCATCTTCGAACAACTCGAAAGAAATACGCTCAATGCTGTCTGCGGTTTGCATCACTTTAATTGGCAGTGCAAAACGGTCTAAGTATTCTTGCAGGTTAGGACAAGTTTCCGGCGCAATCATCAATGTTTTGATCTCTTCGGCATTCTGGCTAGGCAGCTCAATGTTATTTTCAGCGGCTAAATCAAGCACAGTTTGCGGGCGAAGGCTGCCATCTAGGTGACAATGAAGATCGATTTTAGGGAGATCAAAGTAGTTCATCTGTTTTTGTCCTAACTTTCCTGCTTATTGAGTAAGCGTAGCTCAACACACCAAAATGGCGGTAATGACACTTAATCATTTGTTTTGATAACGATAAAACTCATGGTATATGATTAACGATGATATATAACACGACAATTGTCCGGTCGCACGCCAAAATAGCCAAATCAATGTTAAGCAAAGCAAATTCACGATGGATAAGAATAAAATTTTAAGTGACGGGTTGAATAAGCTCCGCCAACTAGTGAAACGTGAACAGTACAAAACCTTGCTCGTCAGTAAAGGCGATTTCATCATTCGCCAACATAGCGAAGTCAACGAAGTGTATTGGACAAAAGCGGCGCAGTTTTCAGTGCTGCACACCGCAGAGAATGGGAAAACCCTCAGCTTAGGGGACTACTATCTGGAGGATAACTTCTTTGGCGAGATGGAGTTTTTCTCTGATAAACCTAGCCCTTTTAGTGTCATTGCGACACAAGATGCTCAGCTAACCGTGATCCCAAAAGAGCGCTTTGCTGAGTTCCTGCTTGAAGATGCTCAGGTGGCCTTTTGGATGAGCCACCGTATGTCGAACATCTACCTAAATACCATGCATATTGCGATGGAACGTTCTCTCTATCCGCTCAAGTTCAATATCATCAAAGATATGCTCACTCGATATACCTCTGGTACTCACTCTAGGGGCCACAGTTATATGTACCAAGAAGCACAAAGATTCGGCTGCACCGAAAGAGCCTATACACGCATTATCCACGAACTGATTAAAGAAGGCTTAGTCAAGAAAGGCGTAGATAGCTCTGAGATAGTGCCCGTTGATATCGACAAGCTAAGCGACTATCTAGAACAGTACTATCAATAGCATTAAACCTAAAATGGGCACCGATGAGGTGCCCATTTGGTTTTTAAATTCGCTTGAAGCTTATAGGTTGTTGGTACGTGTTGGTAAGAACACTTCACCTAACATACAACGAACGCTACCACCGCCGATGTTTTCAATCGTTTTAACGTTAAATGGCAGCAGCTTACCATGGCTCGATAGTTGAGCTCGTTGAGCTGGAGAAAACGCATCAAATGCTGATTGAGACATCGCAATCACTTTTTCACCGTTAACCGTTTCAAGCTGTAAAATGTTGCCACAGAACTGATTCATCTGTTCTAGTGAAATCGAAATCACCTGCTTGTCCTTCGCTAATGACTTGATGACAAAGCGACGCTCAAACTCAGGGATGACCTCATCACAAATAACGCAGAAGCTTTCACCAATCGCCATCATCACATTAGTGTGATAAATCGGCTTACCTGATGGCAATGCAGTCTGGAACGAAACCACTCGATCGTAACCAATACGTTCAGCGTAATCTTCCAATACTTCACGATCACAACGCTGAGAAAGCGCTGCGTAGACGGTTCTATTGACATGATCTTTTACCATCACGCCTGTACTCTCAAGATGCGCATCTTGCTCTAGATATGACAGAAGACTATCTTGAGATTGTACTGGGCGACCTGCACTTTCAAGCGTTGCAACTAATGCATCGACTTTAACTTCTTGCTGACGGTTTTTGCACGCCATCGGGAAGGTATATAGCTCGCCACTCGCTGTCGTACTAAACCAGTTATTTGGGAACACTGCATCAGGTGTTTCTACCTCACCCAACGGGTAATCGTAGACCACCACTTGGACACCCACTTGACGCAACTCCGCCACCATGGCGTTAAACTCTTGCATCGCACTGTGGCGTACTTCGCTGGTAGACAGTGAAACTTGGTGTTGGAATTCATTGTCCTGCGCCGTTTCGGCATTAAACGCAAACTCTTTTGGTGGCACCATCACCACACAATTAGCGTTTTGTACTGTTGATTGATTTTTCTGTAGTAGGGTTTTCTGTTTCAACATTGTGACAGACTCAATTAATCTCACTCATTACTGCCAATTGTAGGCATAATGTTAAATGAAATATTACTGAATTAACCTGATAATTGACTACAACCACAGTAATAATTACCGCCATTAAACTTACGGCCAGTTATTTTTATTGTCACCATGACTTTTTATTATCTTTGATTGAATATTATGCAAAGGAAAGAATAATAAACTGGTTACATTTCCCCCACTAACGGTATACCATTGCTATACCAAGCTAGATAGGTGACTAGATTGGTGTTTCACCCTTCCTTTTAGGGTCTGTTGACCCTATTGGACGTACGCATCTGCCACACAGGCAACTTTCTATCTTTGCGTGTTTAGGAATTTATTTATGTTTAAAAAGTTTGAAGGCTTTACTAAGCCTTTCCCCGAGCAGGAGCCGACACAGCCTCCTTCGGGTATTTTTGCGTTTTGTCGCCACTACACCCGCGGGTTCGAAATCCCGTTGATCATCATGTCTGTAATGGCAACCATTGTCGCAATTGTTGAAGTTTCTCTATTTGGAGCAATGGGTAACTTGGTCGATTGGCTGTCGAACAGTAACCCAGAAACGTTTTGGCAAGATAACCAGAGTGATCTGATTTTCTACGGCGCCCTTTTGCTGGTTGTAATGCCTGTTCTTGTGGTTGGTTACTCACTACTCGTTCATCAGACGTTACTTGGTAACTACCCGATGTCGATTCGTTGGTTAGCTCACCGCTACTTACTTAAGCAAAGCCTGAACTTTTATCAGGATGACTTTGCTGGCCGTGTCGCGACTAAAGTGATGCAAACCTCGCTAGCGGTACGTGAAACCGTGATGAAGACGATGGACGTGTTTGTTTACGTTTCTGTCTACTTCACCTCGATAGTCGTGCTGTTAGCTCAGGCCGACTGGCGCCTGATGATCCCAATGATCATTTGGCTATTCTGTTACATCGGTATTCAGCTCTACTTTGTACCTAAGCTGAAACAGGTTGCTTCTGAGCAAGCGGACGCTCGTTCAACCATGACGGGACGTATCGTCGATAGCTACACTAACATTGCAACCGTGAAGCTGTTCTCGCATAGCCGACGTGAAACAGAGTACGCCGAAGAAGGCATGAATGGCTTCTTAGGCACGGTTTACCGTCAAATGCGTTTAGTAACAGGGTTTGATGTCGCGGTCGAGATTACTAACTACGTTTTGGTTTTCTCAATCAGCGCGCTTTCTATCTACCTGTGGATGGATAACTCGATCAGTATCGGTGCGATTGCGATTGCGATTGCCCTAGCACTGCGTATCAACGGTATGTCGATGTGGATCATGTGGGAAGTCGGTGCTCTGTTCGAGAACATGGGTACCGTAGTTGATGGCATGAAAACCATGTCTAAACCCATTGATATTCAAGACAAACCAGACGCGAAACCTCTAGTAGTCAATCAAGGCGGCATCGAGTTTGATGATGTCAGCTTCCACTATGGTGACAAAACTAAAGGCGTGATCAGTAACCTTAACCTGAACATCAAGCCAGGTGAAAAAGTGGGGTTAGTCGGTCGCTCTGGTGCGGGTAAATCTACTTTGGTTAACCTGCTTCTACGTTTCCATGATGTTGAAAGCGGTAAGATCAAGATCGATGGTCAGATTATCTCTGATGTCACTCAAGACTCACTGCGCAGTAACATCGGTATGGTGACTCAAGATACCTCACTGCTGCACCGCTCTATCCGCGACAACATCTTGTATGGCAATCCTGATGCGAGCGAAGAAGAGTTACACCGTGCAACGAAACAGGCGCACGCACATGAGTTCATCGAAACACTGAACGACCCATTTGGCAACGTAGGCTACGATGCTCAGGTTGGTGAACGTGGTGTGAAGCTTTCTGGTGGTCAGCGTCAGCGTATTGCGATTTCACGTGTGCTACTGAAAGACGCTCCGCTTCTGATTCTTGATGAAGCAACCTCAGCCCTAGATTCAGAAGTTGAGGCAGCCATTCAAGAGAGCCTAAATGAGTTGATGCAAGGTAAAACGGTTATTGCCATTGCGCACCGACTTTCAACCATAGCCGCAATGGATCGATTGATCGTTCTCGATAAAGGCGAAGTCGTTGAGCAAGGCACTCACCAAGAGTTAGTTCAAAGTGGCGGAATCTACGCCCAGCTTTGGGCACACCAAACAGGTGGCTTTATCGCCGAGTAATCCACAACACTCTATTTCATTGATATATAAGAAATTATTTTCTTAAGCCCCTAAAGGTGGAGATAAAACCCGAGATGTATTGAGCGCTGTCGTTATTTCATCTACACTTATTGAGATCTAACTTTCTAAAGGATTGAGCTCTTCAGGCTGGATAAAACGTTCTGGTTCGAAGTGTGCCTAAGCCATCGCTTGTTCAGTTTTTACTATGGCCAAGAATACAATAAAGTACCAGAATGTAGCCACCATTCATCATATAATAACTAGCGAATGTATGACGTAAAGTATGAGCCACCTGTCCCGAAAGTAGTGCCCGTTTTACGTATTGCTAGGCGGTATTGTATCGAACATCAATTACACGATGCTAAAATACCGACAACATTAAATATTTTATCATTCAGTACTTTGGTTATCGGAAAGTTCCTGTTCCTCTAGCCTTTGGTATCAGTGAAAGTCAGTTTTCTCGCTGTAATATGGCATCGTTTAAACCTTAAAACCTCCCCCCCCCCCCCCCCCTTGAACCTGTCTCTAAACATATTTTACAGACAACTAAGATCTGGTCAGCCATCGGGCTGTTGTCTGCTGCTACCATCTCCAAAAAGGGTTGGATATTCTGTTTGGTGAGATTAACCAACTACCGCTCTGAGTCCTTGCAACAGGGAGCAGCCGCCTCCACTCGCCATATGTGATAAGGGTATTAAACATAGCCCGGAAGGTTTTCAGTTCGATGTTATGCGTGGCAGGAGAGATAACAATATCTCTTCTGAGAGGATGATGACTAATCCAGTTAGCACGGTAATTTAGATAGTCCTGAGTAGTAAACCAATAAACAATCGGGTTCCCTAACATCTCGACAGTCTTCCGAGAGCAATAGAGTTATTGCTAGCAGTCTTTCACCATTCGAGTTCTGTCAATAACTGTACAGAGCCACTTGCGCAACAGGTTACCAATAAGGTGAATAGAGAATTAGACCAACTTGTTAAACATGAGATTCGAAGATTAATTCCGGAGTATGACAACCCTGATGAGTTCAAACAGCAACTGATAGAAGGCTCATGGTTGATAGTTGAACAGACAAACGAGAATTCCCGGAGTGCGAGAGTGCTGTTTGGGGGCGAACTGTGTAGACCAGACCAAATAGTTTACCGAAATTAAGAGATTACTGAACTCAGTTGGCTTGGTTTAGACGAAGTAGCTGCCCTTGCAGCTAATGAAAATGAATGTGTGCAACCTGACTTAAGTCTGTTTTAAGGAGTATAAGGATGTCGATTACCTGCCCTAAATACGAAAGTAAAGCCGGATAGCGATATCTTGACCCGTGAAGCATATTGTCAGTGCTTTAACTCAAATTGTGGTATTGTATCCATAACTCTGACCACCGTGAACAAAATTATCGAACCTACTGGTAATAAGCCGAACCCGGAGCTTCGGTCAGAACTATGTAAAGGGGGCTTGATTCAGATGGATGTTTTTGAAAAACCTTCTGCCATTGAAATCTAGAATGTTATTTAGTCTGTCTTTTTACTATTTATGATTATCTACTCATATCATGGCACATTAATATCATGATTAAGATTTCCAAATATGTAAATTTCAGTATTTTGAACACTCGAACAGTTAGTTAGGAAAAAAATGAATATGATTAGAAAGCTTGCTCCTCGTTCACTAGTATGCGGTATTCGAACAGCATGGATCTTGTTAAGTAAAAGAGGGCAGGTACAAAGAGACGAAGATGGTAATTGCGTAGACGCTGACGGTAATCACTTGCCGTGGATGACATATCCTGCAATTGATTACCTTAATAGCCTAGATTTAAGTCATGCTAATGTTTTTGAGTTTGGTAGTGGCGCGTCTACCCTTTTCTGGAAAAAACGTTGCAACTCAGTCTGCGCTATTGAACATTACATACCTTGGTTTGAACGAATGGACAAATACAATAATGATAAAGTTAATATCATAAAGCAGCCTGACGGAGGGTTATATCCAAACGAAATAGAATCGTTTGGATTATTCGATGTTATATCAATTGATGGAGCAGAAAGGTCGAGATGCGCCAAACATGCAGTAAATCATCTAAAGTCAGGCGGGCTACTAATTTTGGATAACTCTGAATGGTATCCAGAAACAGCAACATTTTTGCGTGATAATGGATTTACACAGCTTGATTTCTGTGGTTTTGCTCCATTAAATTCTTTTACATCCATGACGTCCATCTTTTTCAAAAATGAGATTAAGTTTCCTTACTTAAACAAAAAACATGGCTGGATCCCGATTGGAGGTAAAGCATTAGACTCTATACCTGCAGATGACCTCAATTAAAATGTCAAAAACGATCTTTACAGTTATCTACAGTCCAAATCTAAAACAGCCCTTGATTCAGTTCCCACAAGGGCAGTGCTCCAATAAACCTACCGAAATGAAATACGCTTTTAGGATCGCAAAATTGCCGTGCTGAATTTTGGTGCAGAGGGGTGGTTGAGCCCGAACGAGGTCTGAACGCCAGATCCCAATTTTAATTGTCTCTATGCCCAGTTTATTGGCATTTTTCTGGTGTTTGGTGGGTTATCTGATGTGGTAGCGACAATACGAGACCGCTCGATGGAGTGGACAAGAACTGAATCTGTTATCTTTGGTGGTAAGCGCCTACAGACCAGCGAAATATCATACGTCGACCTGCCCGACATCACTGTAATGGAAAAACTGTCGCCACTTGAGTAAAGCAAGCTTAAAAGTAAAACCAAATACATATAAGAAGGGTTCACCGGTGATGAAGCAGCAGAACAACAAAGTGCTTAAGTCACTCATTAAATAGACAAAAGGAAGCCTCGGCTTAATGCCGATCAGTTAAGCCTAAAATGATCGGTTGAACTATCCTCCACAGACGTTATAAAGGTCCTAATTTTGATAGTTAGAACCTTTTCTTTTGCAACTCACAACCGCTCTTGCGATGGCGAACGGCTACGCACCTAATACCGATGAACTCGGGCAGCTTTCAGATATTCTCTGTCCCGACTTTATTAATCAATACCTAGAAGCGACCTGTGTGACAACGGTTAGAAAGCGCCGCATTCCTTTAGATATGATCGTATGGACAGTCATCGCAATGTCCCTCTATCGACAAGAACCCGTTTGGAGCATTGTGAGTACGGCGCAGTTAATGCTGCCAGGCAAGAAGCCTTTAGTTGCCCCGAGCGCTGTGGTTCAGGCTCGCCAACGATTGGGGGCTGACGCGGTTAAAGAAATTTTTCATCGTAGTCAGCAGATGTGGCACCAACAAGCCGAACATCCTACATGGTCTGGACTAAGACTCCTTGGTGTTGACGGTGTCGTTTGGCGTACGCCAGATACCCCAGGTATAAAACGCCTTCTAATCAAAAGGGCGGCGGTCCATTCCCCTAAGTGCGCATGGTCTGTCAGATGGAACTGAGCAGCCATGTGATGATAGCCAGTGCGTTTGATAGTTATAAGACGAATGAGATGGTTTTGGCAGAGCGTCTTATTGAAACAACTCCAGATAATAGCCTGACCATGTTTGACCGGGGTTTCTACTCTCTGGGATTACTTAATCGTTGGCACCAAACAGGTAAAGAACGCCACTGGCTAATGCCAATGAGAAAAGACACACAGTATACCATCATTAAGAAGTTAGGGTGTAATGACAAGGTGATTTCTCTGAACACTAGTCCACAAGCAATGCGGAAGTTCCCTGACCTGCCAGAAACAGTTGAAGTTAGGTGATTAACCAAAAAGATTAAGGGAAAAGAGGTGAATATCCTCTCCTCAATGAAGGATGTAATGCGCTTCCCATCAGAGGATGATAGTCGACTTGTATAGTCACCGTTGGGAAATAGAAGTCGGTTATCGGGAAATTAAATCTTCTTTGCTAAACAATGAGTTCACGTTAAGGAGTAAGCTTCCAGAGATGATAGAGCAAGAGCTGTGGGGAGTACTGCTTGGCTACAACATCGTCCGGTATCAAATGGTTAATATGGCTAAGACGATACCGGGTATCCATCCAATTCAGCTGAGCTTCACCACAAGCGCAACCGCGATAATCCATCTAATATATGGGTTCTGGCTGGAAGCAGGCACTATACCGAAACGCATTACACACCATGTCTTGCCAATAAAAAGAGAAGATCGAGTATACCCAAGAGCAAAAAATACCCTAACAAGAAAAAAGCCAGTCAGCTTAACTGAATGGCATTAGCCAACAGGCTCCTTTTTATTGCTGCTCAATCAACAAAGTGGGATTGATAAAACTTAGGGGTAACGGCAATTTTCTTTTTAAACTGACGCTGAAAATGCGCTTGGTCAGAAAAGCCTAGCTCTTGAGCCACCTCGGCGATCTCCTGACCGGATTTAAGCATCACCTTAGCACGTTTGATTTTCTCATCCATCAAATAGGCATGAGGCGGAAGACCATAGTAGTGCTTGAACGCTCTAAGGAGCTGGTAACGGCTCATCTGGGCTTCTTGTGCTAAATGATCCAATTGATGAGGTTGACTAACGTCATCGAGCAGTTTTTCTCGCACCCTTTTCAATGATGAAGAGGGGGATGGTTTAACCTCCATAGAGCTCTGCACGTGAACAGCTTCAATAAAGTCATACAGACGAGTTTGTACCTGTAATTGGCTCGATTCTGACTGGAGATCGTTAAACAGAGCCAAATAGTGGTTTTTGATTGGCTCACTGCGCTCAAATGCGTGACGAAATGGTGTGTAGTCTGCACTATACCCAGCCTGAGATTGGCCGAGAATTTCTCGCTGAATCGCCCCCATCTGTTTAGTATCAACAAACAGCATGCTATAAGACCAAGTTCCCGCTTCTGGGTTACAAGAGTGAACATCGGCGGGGTTAATCGTCACTATATCACCGCGACCAATATGATGCGTCGAGCTGTGATTACGATAGTCAGCTTTGCCTTGTTGAATAATCCCAAATGAAAACTCATCGTGAGAATGCGCTGCATAACAAGCGGTGCTTTGGCTTGCGATTCTCATCTCAATCCAAGGCAGTACCGTACTTTGCTTAAAGTTCGCGCTGTTATCTTTTTTCATGCGCAGCTCCTTGCGCTGTATAGGTTTGCAAAACTATAACCAAATCATGCTAACAGAAGCAGCCAAGGTTATCGCCATCATTCGGTTAAAAATGCGCTGCTTATGGGGCTGACATAAATAACTAGATAAAGCGCTTCCACTCGCCGCCCATAAGCCGACACCCACTAAGCAACAAACTAACGACACCAGAGTAAACACCCAAAGCCAGTAATCTGTGTTGCCCTGCCCTACCACATACAAACTGACTCCAGACATCGCCACCAACCAAGCTTTGGGATTAAGCAATTGGGTAAGCGATCCTATCCACCAGCCTGAGGTCAGCGTCGTTTGCCCTTGTAACTCAGCCACAGGTGCAGTAAATATCTGGTATGCGAGGTAGAGTAAAAATGCGCTGCCTACCCACTTCAATGTGGCTTCCAACAAGGGTAAAAACTCAACCAACTCATGCATTACACTGCCAGAGATGAGCACTACTAAAGCGTAAGCAATTGACGCCCCTAGCACCAGTTTACTGGCTTCTCGACTACCTCGTTGGGCGGCTGTGGCCGTCGCCAATAGATTCACCGGCCCGGGTGTGGCGGCGCCCACAAACGCAAACGCCAACATCGCAATAATTAGACTATTCATTTCGTTCTCCTTCACTAGCCATCTAGCCTAGCCAAAGAGAAGTAAGAGTTATTGAACGATTTTGCAGGCGTGTAAAAACGAAAAAAGCCACACGCTAAGGTGTGGCAAAACAAAAAGAACTGGCAGTGAATAGTTCGCTTTGCGTTAATTGAAGCTCAAGACGAACTCCTAAAGTTGTTTAATAAGTTTCAAACACACCAGAATTGTAATCCTGTATGGTTTGATTTATCTCATCCATTGTATTCATGACAAATGGGCCGTAATGAACGACCGGCTCATCAATGGGTTCGCCAGCAAAAATTAACACGCCACTTTGCTCAAGCGCTTTCAAGTCGACTCGCTCACCTTTACTCAATAGCGCTAGTTCACCCTGCTTGAGTGTGTAATCGCCAACTTGAACCTTGCCTTGATAGTTTAAGATCATCATGTTGAATTGATCAGGTACTGACACACTCACTTGCTGGTCACTTTCGGCGCGCCAATCAGACACGCTAAGCTCAACACCCGTCTTACTTAACGGACCTTTAAGCTGCATTTCATTGGCATTGATCGTTCCGGCCAGTACGCGAATCAAACCAAGTTGCTCGTCACTATGTTCAGTGATCGTCTCTGGCTGAAAATCGACATATTGAGCTGGCTTCATTTTGTCGCGCGCAGGTTGATTTATCCAAATTTGGAAACCATGTAAATCACCCTCTTCCATGATAGGCATCTCACTATGGATAACTCCTCGGCCAGCAGCCATCCACTGAGCGCCGCCACTTCTTAGCTCGCCAACATTGCCCATATGATCTTTGTGTTGAAAATGACCTTTGAGCATATAAGTTAGCGTTTCGATTCCACGGTGCGGATGAGGTGGAAAGCCGCCAACGTAATCTGAACGTTGGTCCGACTTAAGCTCATCAACCATTAGAAATGGAGAAAACTGCGCATTATTAAACCCAGCCACGCGCTGTATCTTAACCCCATCACCATCTGAGGTCGGATGAACTTGGATTACTTGATTAACTTGTCTGGTTACACTCATGCTGTCTCCCCTTAGTTTGGCTCCATGAAGGAATGAAGACAGTTTACTGACCTTGAAGAGTAATTTGAGCGGGGAGATTAGAGCCTGTCGTTCGAATATTTCGAACGACAATGAGATTTAAGCGGGTACGAGTGTTTTTAAAGAGGTGGGTACTATCAGCTTGTGTACTGGGGCCACAAAAAACATATACACTTTGCCGAACGCGTTCTTAACATCGACAACCGTTGTTGCATGCAAGGTCATTGTGTCGCCATCAGGAACAATAAGAAAAGAGAGCCGAACGTTGAGGTGCTTATCGCAGTCTTCTACTAGCAGTTCGTTGTCACTTAAACTCACTATAGAAAAGATACCCACTTGGTCGCCAACTCGATACTCGCCAATCGGTTTGTTTTCATCCAAATCTGCCATACGCCCTAGGTGTTTCAACCCTAGTTTTGAAACAATGCGATTGCGTAAATCCATTAGCGCATTAACCCAGCGGGGCGTCTTATTCACCATCGCAAAGTAGACTTCTAGTGCGGATTCACCGTTGTAAGGCAACTCGATATTGTGTGTATCAGCGAAGTAGGCCCCTTGCAAATAGGGGTGAATGTTAGAGTGACTGGGCAGATCCATAGCAAAGCCTTGTTGGGTGAATAATCCTTTTACTTTATGACCTTAAAGGTGATCACAAATAAAACAAAGACACGGAAGTGAATATCTGTGCCTAGTCTCAATTTTAATCAGTGATGTGTTGCTGCCAGTAGCGATACAACCCATCAACATCACCCGAGCAGAGTAATGACATAGCGCCTTTAAGCTGCTCGTCACGCCACTGCCACCACTGCATTTCATTTAGCTTCTCTCGCTCACTTTCTGAAAAGCGATACTTAATATGCTTTGCAGGATTTGATCCTACGACTTCATAGGGTGCGACATCCTTAGTCACAACAGCGCGACTGGCAATAATAGCGCCATCTCCTATGGTCACTCCTGCCATGATCATCGCCTCAGATCCTATCCACACATCATTCCCGACCACTGTATTTCCTGAGCGAGCGAATCCATCTTGTGCATCAGCGAAGTTCTCATCCTCTTGATAGAAAAAAGGAAAGGTCGAGATCCAGTCGCTGCGGTGCCCTTGATTCCCTGCCATCATAAACACAGCGCCCGAGCCTATCGAGCAAAAACTACCGATGATCAGTTTATCGACATCGTCTCTATCCGGATTTAAGTAACGCGCGCAATCATCAAAGCCATGACCATGGTAATAGCCGGAGTAATAGCTATAACGACCAACAATAATATTGGGGTTGGTTACCTGCTCAGTCAGCGGTTTACCTGCAAATGGAGAGTCAAAAACATTCATAATTTCATTCTTTTGGTTATCTATGATTTAGTCCAAGGTTAGGATAAGGGTAAAGATGACTCAGGTCACTGAGATTTATCATTGTCGTCGCTCAGTCCACACTAAGTGATTCTGGCATTGGTATCCGCATGGCAACACGATAAGATACCGCATCTCAACGTCACGGATGTACTAACAATGATCAATACCGCTCAGCAATTTATTGATGCAGGAGTAAAATACACTCCGCATTACTTTCAAGTCCCTTTAAATTACTCAGACAATACGCAAGGCGAAATTACCGTTTTTGCTCGCGAGCTATCCTTGGTTTCAGATGGCGACAGCGCAAAGCCTTGGTTGGTCTACTTTCAAGGCGGCCCAGGCTTTCCCTCACCTCGTCAAAATGGCCATAGCGGATGGGTAAAGCGCGCCCTGCAAGATTACCGCGTTTTATTGTTAGACCAACGTGGAACGGGCAATAGTTCAGTGATCTCTCACCAAACTCTGGCGCATCTGACACCTGAAGAGCAAGCGGAGTATTTAAGCTACTTTCGTGCTGACAACATCGTTCGCGATGCCGAGTTTATTCGCAAGCAATTTGGGGTTGAGCAGTGGTCCATTCTCGGTCAAAGCTTCGGTGGTTTCTGCTCACTCACCTATCTCTCGCTTTTTCCTCAGAGTTTGTCTCGCAGCTTCATTACTGGCGGTGTCCCGTCGATTTCTCGCCACCCAGACGATGTGTATCAGGCGACGTTTAAACGAACGATGGAGAAGAACCAAGCTTTCTTCCAGCAGTTCCCTAAAGCTCAAGAGCTGTGTAAACAGATTGCCGATCACTTGATCGATAACGAAGAATACCTACCCAACGGTCAACGATTTACCGTTGAGCAATTCCAGCAGATTGGAATTAACTTTGGTATGAGTGATACTTTCTTGCCAACCTACTACGCGCTAGAAAACGCCCTTATCGAGGTTAATGGAAAAACCGAACTGCGCTATGAATTTTTAAGCAGCATGCTGATGGAGCAAGGTTTCCAGACGAATCCGATCTATGCCATTTTGCATGAATCAATCTACTGCCAAGGCTTTGCTTCAAACTGGAGCGCTCATAGAGTTCGTCAGCAAAACCCAGCGTTTAACTACGACAAAGATAAACCTTTCTACTTTACTGGCGAGATGGTCTTCCCTTGGATGTTTGATCAATACAAGAACTTGCAACCACTTAAACCTGCCGCTGAGTTACTCGCAGCGAAGCAAGATTGGCAACCGTTATACGATGCGAAGCAGTTGGCGAGCAATAAAGTACCAGTAAGCTGCGCTGTCTATGCCGATGACATGTTTGTTGAGATGGATATCAGCCGAGAAACGCTGGCAGAAATGCCAAATGCAAAAGCTTGGATTACCAATGAATATGAGCACAACGGTTTACGTGCTGATGGCGAGAAGATCCTAGATACTCTGATTGCAATGGGTGACCAAACCGCAGCGACACTTATCTAACCAATGATCCCCCCGCATACAGCTTGGGGGGCTCAAGTTAAAAAGTGTCATTGGCGTTATTCCATCGAGTGAAGACCAATCATATTGCCTTCAGTGTCGGAGACCATAGAGATAAAACCGTGTGGGCCAATAGCAAATTTAGGGTGAACCACCTTACCACCAGCACCTTCTACTCTTGACTGCTCATTAGCGCAATCTTGGCAAGAAAAGTAAACCAGCGTGCTATTACCGCCTGGAGAAGCCCCTGCCATTTTTGCTAACGCACCCGCTGCACCATACTGTTCCATAGAGGATGGAAAAAGCCACATTTCTATTTCCATCTTAGCGTCACCATCAAGTTTCTCTAACGACGTTTCAAACACCGCTTCATAGAACGCTTTCGCACGCGACATATCGTCAACATAGATTTCAAACCAACCAACTGGATTCATTTGCATGTTCCTCCTAGACCTGAGCGAATGACTCTTTAAAACTAGCTCAGATGTCGGTGATTGCTAGCTCATCCGATTATGCATACCGAGGCGTCTCATTCTCGATACAATGAAAGTAAGCTTGAATCTAAACTTAACTCGCTGTTTAGCGCTTGCCTAACCCGTATTCAACTAAGAACTATCGCTGACGCAGGTAGCGACTTTGTACAATCGCATCAAGATAGACCTTGCTTTCAACCAAATTGTAGTTTTGCAAACCATCCAGTTCACCGAACAGTTTTGCGCCACCACCGAGAACGACAGGAATAGTGGTGATAGCAAGTTCATCAATCAGATCTAGCTTTAAGAAGTTTTGAATTGTCACCCCACCGTCGATATACAGGTCCTGATAGCCTTGAGCATTAAGATCCTTAACGATGTCAGGCAAATCTCCGCTGACTAAAAACACCTTGTCTTGATAGCCACTTGGAACTTCTTTAAGGGTATTACTCAGCACAAAAACAGGCTTGCTGTAAGGCCAATCGACATCAAAGCTCAATACAGCTTCAAGGGTATTTCTGCCCATCACCAACGCATCGACACGCTCAAGCAAAGGCACAAATCCCATATCAATATTGTCTGGATTGGGTATCGAATGCAGCCAATCGAGTCCTCCATCCTTGTCTGCGATATAACCGTCAAGACTGGTTGCAATAAATACGATATTTGCCATGGTCAGGTTCTCCGATAAGCGAGTTTGGACAAAACACAAAACTGAGTTACAATTAATTCTACACTGTAGAATTAATATTAGATTAATGAGATCCTAAGATGTCTGTCAAGCAAAAACGCAGAGGGCGCCCCCAAGCCCAAACAAGCCAATTGGATGCTGAACGTATTCTTAGCAAAGCAAAAGAGTTAATGCTTAGAGACAATAAAATGCCTAGTGTCAGAGGGTTAGCCACCGAGTTGTCCGTTGACGCTATGGCGATATATCACTACTTCCGTAACAAGAATGCATTACAGGAATCGATCGTCATTTCCCTGATTGAAGATATCTACCAGCCGGATTCAAGTGAAGATTGGCGAGCGCAATTATCACAGCTCTGCATCAGCTACGTATCACTTTTGCATCGCTACCCTGGATTACTTGAAACGCTACTCAAAATGGACTCTGTCAGCCCTGCCAATGTATTTATCGAACGCTTTGAAACGATAGTGCACCCTCTCGCTCTCTCCCCTGAAACCACTAAGCACGCTATCGACCTCCTTGGCGATTACTTGCACGGTTTCGCTTTAGCACTCAACTGCCAGCCTAGTAGTGAGCTCACATTAGATATGCTTTCTGGACCATTAAACCTTGTTTATCAATGCTTAGATCCTCATTTTGACCGATAGAGCACTGTGTGATTTACCAACAATATGGCTTCAAAAAACCTAAAAACCATGGCGAAGCGTTTCAGTCAGGCTACAATGAGCCTTCATAAGCTAAATCACCGATACTGAATGCTAAAGATATCCAACAACGTCACCCTAAAAGCATGGGAGATCCAACTCACAGCAATACGAGCTCAAGGGGCGGGCGGGCAAAACGTCAACAAAGTCTCTAGTGCTATTCATCTCCAATTTGATGTTAAGCACTCTAGCTTGCCTAGCATTTATAAAGAGCGAATTCTTGCTCTGCGTGATTCTCGTATTTCTAAAGACGGCGTAATCACAATAAAGGCTCAGCAATTTCGAACTCAAGAGCAGAACAAAGAAGATGCGCTCAACAGACTTGCTGAACTGATCAGATCGGCGATGGTGATGCAAAAGAAACGTCGAGAGACAAAACCAACCCGCGCATCTAAAGAAAGACGGCTGAAAAGTAAAAACATCAAATCGCAGACCAAGTCTCTTAGAGGGCGAATTAAGCATTAAGCTCAGTGTCATGTAGACTAAAACAAGGACGGTTAGGAATCAGGTAAGATAATGACAAACTTAGGGAAAAGTATTTGTATCTTCAGTTTAATCGCCTCAAGCGCTGTATGGGCAAAGCCTGTTGCTAACTGGAAGTTTGAGAGCGATGGTAACGGCATTACCATTTACTCTCGCGAACACAGTGATGGACTGGTCGAAATTAGAGCAAGAATGTTCGCCCCCACCAGCTACGGCGCGTTTTTGTTGCTACTGGAAGATACGGCCAATGTGCCGAACTGGATTGATAATGTCAGTCACAGTCGCGTTGTAAAGCAAATCTCATCCAACGAAAACATTGTCTACACACAATTTGCCGCACCTTGGCCTGCGAAAGACCGTGATATGGTCACTTACTCAAAATATTCCGTCGATGAGATAGGTTTTACTCTCAACATCAAAGACGCCCCTCCTGCCAGTTTGCCTGAGCAAGAGGGTTACATCCGTATTACCTCAGTAAAAGCTACTTGGACTCTGCAAAAACTCACCAATGGTAGTGCCCTAATCGAGTACGTTGCTTTTGCTGATCCTGGTGGTGCTCTACCCGATTGGCTAGCCAACAAACTCGCTAAAGAAAGCGCTCGCAATACCTTTATAGGACTGCGAGCACAACTTCCTAATTACCAAGGCAGTGCTCACCCCAATATCAAAGAGTGATAGAGAACCCGCTAATCTAGAATGCAAAACTTGGGGTGTTAAAGCCGAAATGTTCAAGCTGCTGCGGTGACATGTAATAGATTCCCTCCGCAGACGCCGCATGCATAGTAAACCAATAAAATTCTTCAGGTTTGCTTAGCCCAATATCTTGGTAGTACTCAATATACGGCTGATGCTCCGGGCTGCTTTTGGGTAGGTTTACTCCACCCACTACTTTTCCATCATCATCTTCGAAAGCCCAAGAATGAACGCCAACTTTCGCGCCTTTTTCCGCCTTTCTGGTCACTCCAGAAAGAAACAGATCCGTCCCACCTGACTCAACGATGCCATTATCGCCTAAGTAAGTACTGATCCCCATCTGATGAATCTTCTTCGATAAACGAAGGTTGGTTTCATCGTCGACAGAGCCTGGTATCTCCATTAATCGCAGTAGCTTTACTTTCGGGTACCGTTTAGTCATTTGTTCAAATGCAGTGTACGACCCCGAACAGATAACACCATTGACTCGCGCCTGCTCAAAAGAGGAGTCGACGGTAAAAGTGAGCGGCTCAAAATCATACTCATCTGCTTCTTGGCACTGTGACTGAAAGACATAGGGAGCAAGATTATCTTTTGAAGACTGACAACCTGAGAGTGCGGTAACGGCGATAAATAGCGGGATTAAGGGTTTCAATTTCAGCTCCAAAACCATTCATTATTGTTATGGATAGTTTATTGAGCCATTGATTATTAATGTATATGGATGTTGTAAGGCTTTGTCATCAAATGTCAGAGCTAAAAAAGCCCAGTTTTCACTGGGCTTAAATTACTAATCTAACTTGTAAAAGACAGTCGCTAACGGCGGCAATCTAAGGTGAATCGACTGCTCTAAGCCCTCGCTTGCTACCTCTTCGCTCGTCACCGAGTTTAACACTTCAAATCCACTACCGTGGTATTTGTTGTCATCGGTGTTAAGCAGCAATTGATATGTTCCTTTGTGCGGTACGCCCAATCTAAACTCTTCATGTGGAACAGGAGTAAAATTGGTCACAACAAGAATACGCTCTCCGCTATCACTCAAACGTTCATGAGCCAAAATCGACGCTTCAGCGGCATCTTGCAATCGCCACTCAAAGCCACGCGGTTCGCAGTCTAGCTCATGCATCGCTTTCTCGCTGCTGTATAGCTTATTGAGATCGCGAGTCAACGCCTGAACCCCTTGATGGCGTTCAAAATCAAGCAGGAACCATTGCAGTTGATCGTCATGGTTCCATTCCGCAGTCTGACCAAATTCTGCGCCCATAAAGTTAAGCTTTTTACCCGGTTGTGCGTACATGTAACCAAGGTACGCACGCAAGTTGGCTGTTTGCTGCCACTCATCGCCAGGCATCTTATTGTGAATCGAACCTTTACCGTAAACCACTTCATCGTGTGATAGCGACAATACATAGTTCTCGCTGTGGGCATAAACCAGTGGGAAGGTAATCGTATTGTGATGGTATTGACGGTGAATTGGGTCTTCTTGAATGTAAGACAAAGAGTCGTGCATCCAGCCCATATTCCACTTAAACCCAAAGCCTAAACCGCCCATAAAGGTAGGTGCTGACACTCCCGGGAATGCGGTCGATTCTTCTGCAATTGTCATTGCATTCGGGAAGTATTTATACACTTCCTCATTCATCCATTTCAGCGTGGCAATCGCATCGTAGTTTTCATTGCCACCATCAACATTTGGAATCCATTGGTCATGGCTACGTGAGTAATCGAGGTACAACATAGACGCCACTGCATCGACCCGAATGCCATCAATGTGGAACTGCTCAAACCAATACAATGCATTAGAAACTAAGAAACGTCTTACATGTTCACGGCCAAGGTCGTAGATGTATGAGTTCCAATCTTGGTGCCAACCGCGACGTGGATCTGGGTCGTGGAATAAAGGCGTACCATCAAAGTTCGCTAAGCCGTGATCATCTGATGGAAAGTGCGCTGGCACCCAATCAAGTACCACACCTAGACCGGCTTGGTGACACTGATCGACGAAGTATTTAAAGTCATCTGGTGTACCAAAACGACTTGTTGGCGCAAATAAACCCACAGGCTGATAACCCCAAGAGCCATAGAATGGATGCTCGGAAACAGGCATCAATTCGATGTGGGTGTAGCCCATATCGACAAGATAAGGGATTAGCTGCTCAGCCAATTCACGGTAGTTTAGGAAGTCACCGTTCGCGCCACGACGCCAAGAGCCCGCATGCAGCTCATAGAACGAGAGCGCTTCTTTGCGCTTTTCCGTCACCGGACGATTTTGCCACTGATCATCTTGCCATTGGTAACGGCTATGATCGTAAGTCACTGAGGAAAAAGAAGGGTACTGCTCCGCAAATGCGCCCCAAGGATCAGCCTTATGAGGTAAGCCTTCGCCATTTGGCCCTTTTAACTCAAACTTGTATTGAGTACCTTCAGGGAGGTTTGGAATAAAGATACCCCAGATACCATAATCGAGACGCTGCATAGGCGTGCGACGTCCATCCCACTGGTTGAACTCGCCCACCAAACTACACGCAGAAGCATGCGGGGCGTATACCAAGAAACGGATACCTGAAATCTGTTTGCCACCACGCTCAAGCGTCATAAACTGCGCGCCCATATGCTTGTACATTTCTTTAGGCGTATGCAGATCATCATATTCAGCGTAGATGTTGTGATACTGATAAGGATCATCCACCAGTTGCTCGGTCCCATTCCAATCGACAGCAAGCAAGTAGTGCGTTAAATGCAAATCTTGCTCTTGTTTAAGGATAAAGCCAGAGGCATCTTCCCTTTCAAGTTCTACTCGCTGATCATCGATCACTAATTCAACTTTATCAGCGCCTGGCATCCATACACGCAATGCGCCGTGCTCTGGATCGATAAAAGGCCCGATAAACGAAAATGGGTCAGCGAAGGTAGCGTGTGAAAGCCGGTTATATATCTTTGTCGCCTTATCTAACGTTGTTGTTTTCAAGTTACTTCTCTCCCTAACCTAACTTTCAAATTCCGAATAATACCAATCGGGATAAATAGATGCTCAGATAATTGCGCAGGAAAAATCGCTTAGAGCAAGGCATAGATTGCAGCTAGCTAGTTGACCTACCTACAAAATCTATAACGACGCTATCAGCGATTTTAACCAGCAAGAATGAACAGGTATTTATTCTGCTTGGTATAAGTTCAGTTGTAATATTAACGGGCCATATGACCCAAAAAGCCCGCTATGCAGCGGGCTTAATTAGCGTTACAACAGTTTACCGAATTCCGGCTCTACATAGAGTGATACATCCTAAAATTTTCTATGTATGAACTGCAATTAGACGACTATTTGCTTACTTTCGCTCGAACTTCGGTGAGCTTGTGAGCAATGCGATTAACCCCTTCATGCGCGAATACTTCGTCGAGATTCATCGACAGTTTCCGACGCCAGTTTGGATACTCATCGACCGTGCCAGGAATGTTAACTGGCTTGTCCATTTCAAGCCAATCTTCAAGCTGAACACTGAGCAGTGTCGAAGAGCCCGCGGCAACATGAAGTTGAAGTGCTTCCGCTAGGTAAGAGTCCATTGGCACATATTGCGCATCACGACCCACACCTTCTGGTAGGTAACCATGCCATGCCACTGAATCAAGGATTCCTTGCTTACATTCTAGACGGTCAGCGAACAGACCTTTGAGCTGCTCTGCGTCAGGGTATAGCCCAAGCTCTTCACCCATTTTAAGGTCTTCACAATGCCAGAAACCACGTAGCGTTGGCATATCGTGAGTACACAAAGCAGACATAGATTGCTCTGCGTAATGAGCTGGTGAAATAAAGCCACCGTCATCTTCTGAAGTTTCAAAGAAGAAGACCTTGTATGAGTGAACGCCAGCATCACGCAGAATCTCGACGATTTCATCAGGCACAGTACCTAAATCTTCGCCAATCACACTACATTGATAGCGATGCGACTCTAACGCCAAAATCGCTAGCATGTCTTCCACTGGGTAGTAAATGTAAGCGCCCTTAGTCGCATTTTCACCTTTAGGAATCCACCATAAACGTAGCAGACCTAACACGTGGTCAATACGCAGTGCGCCACAATGCTTCATGTTCGCGCGTAGCAGCTTGATGTATGCATCGTAGCCAGTCGCTTGCAGCACTTGTGGGTTAAGTGGAGGTAATCCCCAGTTTTGACCCAGTGGGCCAAGGATATCTGGTGGCGCACCGATGCTTGCATCCATGATTAGGTTGCCATCATCCGCCCAAGTTTCTGAGCCTGAATCCGCCACACCCACAGCCAAGTCACGGTAAAGACCCACTGACATGCCTTTCTCTTCAGCCAAAGCTTGCGCTTCTTTAATCTGAGTATCGGCAACCCATTGTAGATACATGTAAAGATGAACTTGATCTTGGTTTTGTTCGATGAAGCTTTGCACCGCACTGTTTTCAAACTTACGGTACTCTTCAGGGAATACTGGCCAACCCCAAACATTAGAATCTTCAGCGTGCAGTTTAGCGTGAAGCGCATCAAACGCCGCTTGATGAACTAAGCTCTCGCCACCCTCTTCAACGAAAGCTAAGAAAGTTTGCGCTCGCTCTGAATTTTTATCTAAATGACGTTTCTTAAACTCAGTAAATAGCTGAGGAAGAACACTCATTTTCAGATCAGAAACTTCGGTGTAGTTTACCCAGTGCGACTCGCGTGCTTTTTGCAGACGTTGTTGGAACTCTGCACTGCCCACTTTTTGCTGCGCTTCAATGCTTAGCGCAAACTCTGGTACAGAACTAACGTCAATGTACATGATGTTTAGCCAGCGGCGTGAAGACGGACTGTATGGGCTCGCCCCTTCTGGGTTTGCCGGGAACAATGAATGAATTGGGTTTAAGCCAACAAAATCACCACCGCGTGACGCGATGTCAGCAACTAGCTGTTTAAGATCACCAAAATCACCAATACCCCAGTTGTGCTGAGTGCGAAGTGTGTAAAGCTGAACACTTGGCCCCCACATCTTCTTACCGTTTAAGATGCCATCTTGTTTGAAACACGCTTTCGGCGTCACAATCAATGTCATCTCATAAGGGGCTTTACGACGTTTACGAGTGATCGTCAGCTTGTGATAACCCCAAGCGATATCTCTCGGTAATGCAAACACTAAAGGGCCACCCTCTTTGCGCTCATCGCGTACGATTTGCGATTGAAGATAGCCTTCAAGTACCTCTCCCTGCTCAGTATCTAAGCGCCAGCTAAACTCACTTTCACGAGCACTCGTTCCTAGATTCAGTGCCACTTCGACAGGTTCACCATCGCGGACAACCAGTACTGGGTCTAGCACATCTTTCTTATGCTTTTTCTCTGCTGATTTCAGAAGAGTTTCATCATTTGTCGTGTCATAGCCTAAAGACGCAAGTAAGTGACGAATGGTTTCGTCTTCAACTTTAGCTTCATCTCCCCACGCGCTAACGTAGCTGTCGGCAATTCTCGCCATTTCAGCGACTTGTTTTAATGCGTTACCTTGTTTCATCGCTCTCTCCGAAGGACTGCTAATACCTTCAAAATGTAGGGTTATTAATCATTATAAAAAGAGTAGAGCCAAGGCACGTGGCCTTGGCTTTTTTAATCAATTAGCGCTTAACAGCTTCTAATTTCCAAATGTTGTTCACGTAGTCTCTAATTGAACGGTCAGAGGTGAACTTACCAACCAAGGCGGTGTTCAATATGGCTTTCTTCGCCCAACCCGCTTGGTCTTTGTATTGTTTGCCCATATCTTCGTGTGCTTGAACATAAGAAGCAAAGTCAGCTAAACATAGGTATGGGTCACCACCATCTAGCAAGCTATCGAATGTGGCACGAAGTAGACCAGGTTGACCTGGGGTAAACTCTTCGCCCGCAAGTAGGTCAAGCGATGCTTTCAGTAGAGGGTCTGCGTGGTAGTAGTCGTAAGGGTTGTAACCTTGCGCTTTCACCGCTTGCACACCTTCAACGTCTAGACCGAAGATGTAGATGTTTTCATCGCCAACTTCTTCACGAATCTCTACGTTCGCGCCATCCATTGTACCGATGGTTAGTGCGCCGTTTAGCGCCATCTTCATGTTCCCCGTACCTGATGCTTCTTTACCCGCTAGCGAGATTTGCTGAGAAACGTCAGCCGCTGGAATGATGATTTCAGCCATGCTTACGCGGTAGTCAGGGATGAATACCACTTTCAGCTTGTTGCCAATGCGTGGATCGTTGTTGATCTTCTCAGCAACCTTGTTCACTGCGAAGATAATCTCTTTCGCTAGGTGGTAGCCTGGCGCTGCTTTCGCTGCGAAGAAACATACGCGTGGCGTACACTCAAAACCAGGTTCATTGATGATGCGGTGGTAAAGAGACAAGATGTGTAGCAAGTCTAGATGCTGACGCTTGTACTCGTGCAGACGTTTGATTTGAACATCAAAGATCGCATTTGTATCTAGCTCGATACCCATGTTCTCTTGAACCCAATCAGCAAGGCGCTGTTTGTTTTGCTTCTTAACTGCCATGAATTCCTGTTGGAACTTAGCGTCAGTTGCAAACTCAGCAATACCTTCTAACTGCTCAAGTTTTGCTGGCCACTCGCTACCAATCTTATCAGTGATAAGCTGAGACAGACCTGGGTTACAGAACTTCAACCAACGACGAGGCGTTACGCC